>CANJNG010000117.1 GCA_947475205.1 Bacteroidota bacterium | reverse complement strand
GGGTTTGTTACATAAACTGTGTCATTTTTATTTTTTGTTAGATTTCGTTTAGATTAAATCTTTCAGTAAAAATGATGTTTAATTGAATTGAAATTTGATTCCAATTTAAGATTGGTTTTTCCCATTTTTTAGTAATATCTTTAACAACTAGGTAAAGGAGTTTCATCAAGGCATTGTCAGAACTGAAGCTTCGTTTACTTTTGGTTATTTTCCTCATTTGGCTGTGCAGACTTTCTATAGGATTGGTAGTATACATCAACCTTCTAATCTCAGCTGGATAATAAAAGAAGGGGCAAATCTTTTCCCAGTTTGCATGCCAACTTTTGAAAGCATTGGGGTATTTGTCACCCCACTTTTCTTCTACTTCCATTAATTTATTGAAGCCGTCCTCATTGTTCGAAGCTTGATACACTTTGCGAAGATCGGCAGCTAACGCTTTTAAGTCTTTCCAGTTGGCATAGTTTAAGGTGTTCCGTATCTGGTGCACAATGCAGGTTTGTATATCGGCACGAGGAAACGTGGCTTCAATGGCCTCTGAAAGGCCTTTTAGGTTATCAGTGCAGATGATTAGGATATCTTCAAGTCCACGTTGTTTTAAGTCAGAAAGGACTTGAAGCCAGTAGCGAGCACCTTCGTTTTGTCCAATATACATCCCAAGTACATCGCGTATACCATCACGGTTTACCCCCATTATATTATATACCGCTTTGCTCACTATGCGGTTATCCTGGCGAACTTTATAGTGTATTGCATCTAACCAAACCATTGCGTAAACGCTCTCTAATGGGCGATTCTGCCACTGCTCCACCTCTACTATTATTCGGTTGGTTATAGAACTAAGTACGCTGTCCGACACTTCCAGTCCGTATAGGTCACGAAGATGTTCCCCTATATCCTCATAGCTCATTCCTTTGGCATACATGGATATCACCTTGTCGTCTAAACTTGTTCCTAAGGTGGTGGCTCGTTTGGGTAGGATGATCGGCTCAAAGCTGCCATCACGGTCGCGAGGGGTGTCTATTTCTACTGGCCCATAGCCGGTCTTTACAACCTTGCCCATCTTTCCATTGCGGCGATTGTCAGGCTTCTTTTGTGAAATATGGGCTTTCATCTCTTCGTCTAAAGCCCCCTCTATAAGTCGTTTTATCATGGGTGCTAATACACCATCCTTCCCTTCTAAGGGTTGCCCAGAGAATAGTCCACGAATCGCGGCTTTCTCAAATGATTTGTAATCAAAGTTGTCTTCTTGTTCCATATTGTGTCAAATTTATATGCTTTTTTTGTTTTGACACAGTTTGTTGTACGAACCCCTTAAAAGAGTGATTTCTATTGCCTAATTTTGGGCTTTCCTTAATGTTCAATTATCCCTAAAAAGTATGCTTGTAGTATTAGTTAGCTTAGTTGGATTACTGCTGCTTTGTTCCATACCACTCACCACGGCATTATTCGCCCGCCGTATGGGTCGCCGCCCTGTATTATGGTTTTTTATTGGGATAGGATTACCCGTTATAGCCAATTTTATCCTTTTCTATCTTCCCGATTTGTCGGAAGAAGCGAAGAAATGAACGAGAGATAATTGTCCAAGCAAATCAATATATCTTTGCCTAAAAAATTAAATGATTGTAATAGTTGATTACGGTTTAGGTAATTTAGGTTCAGTAAATAATATTCTGAAAAAGCTGGGCTATGCCAATATTGTAACGTCGGATAAAGACATCATTGCCGAAGCCGAAAAAATAATCATTCCAGGGGTTGGGGCATTTGATAATGGAATGGAAAACCTTTCCCGATTAGGAATAATTGATTTGCTTAACGACAAAATCAACGTTCAAAAAACGCCAACTTTAGGTATTTGTCTGGGAGCACAACTATTTTTAGATAGTAGCGAGGAAGGGAAACTTCCCGGTTTGGGATGGATAAACGGAGAAGTTATTCGTTTCCGACAAAAAGAAAACGAGAAACTTCGGATTCCTCACATGGGCTGGAATCAGGTGATAGAAGCTAAACCCAGTGTATTGTTTGAAGGTATGCCAGCCGAGCCAAAATTCTATTTCGTACATAGTTATCACTTCAAACTTCAAAATCCTGCTGAGGAATGGCTAACCACTCATTACAGCTATGATTTCTGTTCGGCTTTTCAGCGTGGAAACATTGCAGGAGTACAGTTTCATCCTGAAAAAAGCCATAAGTTCGGAATGTGCTTATTCCGAAATTTCGTTGAGAAGTTTTGAGATACAGTTAGACTAACCTTTATTCAGTTATCTTCAATAAAAAAGCCAACCTCGATATTTCTATCAAGATTGGCTTTGAAATTTACAACGATTTTAGTGCTTGGCTAAATAATCGGCCACACCGCTATGTGTGCCTTTCATTCCTTCACTACCTTTTACCCAATTAGCAGGGCAAACTTCACCATTTTCTTCATTGAATTGCAAAGCATCCAATACACGGATGGCTTCATCTACATTACGACCAAGAGGAAGGTCGTTTATCAACTGATGGCGAATTTTGCCTTTTAAGTCAATTAAATATAGTCCACGGAAAGCAATCATTGGGCCGTTTGCAATAAGGCTTCCATTGTCGTCTGTATCATATTCTCCAAACAAAACATCATAGTTAATACTAATAGTTTTGGTTGTGTCGGCTACAATCGGATAGGTGATTCCTTGAATTCCTCCTTGAGCTTTGGGCACTTGCAACCATCCCCAATGGCTTTGCTCGGTATCGGTGCTGCAGGCTACTACTGCACAGTTGCGAGATTCAAAATCGGCTAATTTTTCTTGAAAAGCGTGAAGTTCGGTGGGACAAACGAAGGTGAAATCTTTTGGGTAAAAGAAAAACACAACGTATTTCTTGCCAAGATATTGGTCGAGTGAAAAGTTTGGGATGATTTCTCCACCGTTAATTACGGCTTGAGCTGTGAATGATGGGGCTTGTTTTCCTACTAAAGGCATTTTGTTTTGATTTTAATTATTAATGATATGATACAATTTGCAACCGCAATTGTTTTGATTTGAGGGGCAAAATTAGTGTTTACCCTATTTGGTGTATTAAGAAATTTAGAAAGAATTTATTGTCTTTATCCCTCATGATTTACTTAAACGTTTTTAGAAATTTACCCCCTTTATACTGAAAGGTAAACAGCCCTATTTTAAATTCTTCACCATCTTTAAGTTTCTGCATATCGGGTGATTCGCCATTTAGCGTATGAACACTGCCACTGGTAGAGCGGGCAATTTCGAGATAATTTACATTCACAGCAAAGCGGCCTCCACAGAGAATTATATGAACGGGCAATTTTACGCCTGGCAGTAAAACCATATCGCGGGGAGTTGCCATATTATCAGCCAACATCACTAAACTTTTACAATCGGGACAATTTTTCTGAGCTTCTAAAAGTGCTTCGATATTATTTTCGGCCAAATCGCCACCGTCATTGCATGCTTTAAGCAAGGTTTCTTTCACTTCATTGATATTTTTACAAGGACTTTGATAAATGCCTCCCGTGCTACCAATTGTCTTGAGTTTCTCCGATTTGCCATCGCCATCATTAAAAAAATAGGCTTGCAGAAATGTGCCTTTTGAAATGTTTTTATCCAACCATTTTAAGGTTTGAGCCAAAAATGGAGTCATGCTGGCTGTAACATCCACCACCAAGGCCGAATTCTTCCAAGTATTGTTGTTCAACGTAGCAGTTACCACACTTTCGGCAGCAGCATCCAAACGCTCAAAACCAAACGACGGATTGGTACTTTTATCAATAAATGAGTTTGAATATGGGGCATAGGTATCGTTGCGAATTAAATCGCCGACAATGGCGGATTTTTTATCGGGCGAAAAACGAATAGGTAGCATAAAGTTAGTAACGGCGGGCTTTCCGCTCATTTTTCCGGGTACCCAGTTAGGCATTTCAGCAACTGCTTTCTTAGCAAATTCGTCACACAAACTGCTTATTCCTTTAGCTACTTCCACTAAAGTAACTTTTCCCGAAGTGTCGATTCTGAATTTCAGATTTATCAACCCATCGCATTGCTTTTTCTGAAAATCTGTCGGGTATTTCAGCTTTTCGGCAAAAAAGGCTTTAAAGGCTGGTTCGCCACCAACAAACTTAGTTACAACAGAAGGACCATTGTTTTTATCCCCAACGTTTGAATTCTTTTTTTTAGGGGAATTGCTGGTTGAAGCCCCATTAGGGTGTTTATCCCCAATTAAATTTAAAAACGCTTTTAGCTTGCCCATTTCAATTTTGTAGGCTAAACTATCTGTCCCTGGGCGATAGGTAATTTGAAACCCATGAAACATCTGCCGTCCTGCCTCCAAAGAACCAACAGCAGTTTGTCCGGTTTCGATAAACGCAATTGCATCGCTGCCGATAGTACCCGGAATTAATTTTTCCAGTTCATTCCATCGGGCTTGGTTTAGTTTGCCCTGATTGAATTTCTCGCTTCGCTGAAATTTAGTGTAATACAATTCTACCCGAAGAATATCAACGTTTCTGAGCTTTTCCGCCGATAGTTTATTCAGGATTTGAGGTTTGTCATATGGCGTGCGAAGCAATACCTGATAGCCTTTTGCTGTGGAGGTATCAAAGCGTTCTACATGTCGCTGTCGGGCGAAGTTCTGCTGATTTTGGGCTGTTGCAATCAGCGTTCCCCAAACAAAAATGCCAATCAAAATAAACTTCATAAAAATTATTCAGTCTATGCAATAAAAAACGAAATGCTGCGTTAAAGTCATATAAATTCTATCGAAATGAAATCCCTAATTGCCTCGCCGTTTCGCAAAACAGTACTGTTTTTGTTTGCGTCTCTTATTTTCTTATTGATTTTCTCAATGCTATCTTCGGGATGCAATAGTAAAAGTCATCCTCGAAAATGCAACGGAGCAAGGGGTACACGAGTGCCGATGGGGGTGATGTAAATCAAGGAAATCAAACGAAATAAACCTAATTCAAAATTGGGTCCACTGGATAATTGGCATATGCCGAATATTCCTCCCCCATGTCCCTCAAAATCCTATACCACAAATGGCTGGTGTCTTGATTCATTATGTATTCAGCACTTGAAGGAAGCACAAACCACGAATTCTTTTTCACTTCCATTTCCAATTGTTTGGCACTCCAGCCACTGTATCCCACAAAGAATTTAATTTCATCTGGATATAGTTTCCCTTCTGAAATCAAGGTTTTCACCACTTCAAAATCTCCACCCCAATAAACGCCATCGTTAATTTTTTTACTGCCAGAGATTTTATGCCCCAATGTGTGAATAAAATGCAGAGTATCGCGACCAACTGGGCCACCCATCAACATCATACCATCGAATTTAGGGGCATCCGCCACAATATCTGACAGTGAAATGTCCAAAGGTTTGTTGAGAATAAAACCAACCGAACCCTCTTTGTTGTGTTCGGTAATTAATATCACCGCACGCCTAAAATAGCCATCATTTAAGAATGGTTCAGACAGCAACAATCTACCCGGTTCGGGTTTAACCGTTTGAGGTGGAAAGCTTTTAAGTTTATTGATGTCCATCTAAGTAAAAAGACTTAACTGCAACAATAGGAATTTATTTTGAAGCCCTTTAGAATAGCAATGAAATATTTCGTATCAATATTTGTTATGAGGCTTTTGATTAGAAAGGATTGTGTACGTTTGCCTGTTAAGCACGATGGCATAGTCTTTCAATTGAAAAAATAAAAACAATGGAAAGAACGGTTTGAGATATTTTGAAAGGAAATGAATAAAAGAAGTCTGATAATTATAGTTAGCACCTATCCGTTTGGTAATGGTGAGGCGTTTTTAGAAAACGAGATCCAGGCAAATTACAAGCTTTTCCATAAGATTTACTTTGTTATACCGGAAGAACAGATTATCAAAAACTCCCAAAAAAAGCTATTTGTTCCCGAAAATGGCGAGATTATTAAGTACAACATCGACATTTCATTTTTTGAGAAAATACTCTATTTCTTTATCGCCCTTTTTACCAAAGATTTTTGGAATGAGGCAAAATATATGCGCAGTGACTTTAAGTCTTCGTTCAATTTTTATACATACCGCACTATCGTTTTATATCTTTCCAAAGCACGGAAATTTGAAAAGCTTCTTAATAATACCATCACGCAAAAAGGGATTGAAGATTTATCTATATACAGTTATTGGTGTACCGAGTTCACTTATGGTTTAGTGATTTTAAAACGGGCTTTCCCAAAATATCACGTTTTTACCCGTATGCACGGATGGGATTTGTATTTTGAACGCAATAAGCAAAATTATCTGCCTTTCCGTCGGCAAATTTTGAGTGAACTCGATTGTTCGTTTACGGTATCTACCCAAGGCAAACGCTATTTGCAAAACAAGTTTCTGAATATTCCCGACAGCAAAATTCAAACAGCCTTTTTAGGTACAGATAAAGGATATTTCAAGCCGAATATTTCAAATTCTCAACCCTTAGTTATTCTTTCTCTTTCCTATATTTCAAAGGTTAAACGATTAGACCGCACCATTGATGCTTTGGCCGAAATTAGTGATTGCAATATTGTTTGGCATCATATAGGCAGCGGCCCCGATGAAACGGAAATAAAACAATATGCTAAGCAAAAGCTTTCGCATAAATCGAACATCTCCTTCACTTTTCACGGAGAACTTTCTAAACCCGACATCTATAATTTTCTCAACAAAATACCAATTCATCTATTGCTAAACACCAGCGACAGTGAGGGCGTTCCGGTTTCAATGATGGAAGCCATTTCGTTTGGCATTCCGGTTGTAGCTCCAAATGTTGGCGGTATTCCCGAAGTGGTGGTGGATACTGATAATGGTTACTTGTTTCCCCAACAGAGCGATGCCAATGCTATTGCTCAAACTATTTCAAAAGTTTCTAACTTATCTGATAATGACTACAAAAAACTTAGGGAAAACGCCTTTAAACTATGGACGGAGAAGTTTGACGCCAAAAAGAACTATAACCTATTTGCCCTTCAGCTTGTAAACCTTTCGGAGCGGCCTTACCAAGCCTGCACACAATGCATTTTAGACACTAAAGATTATCCAAACATTCAATTTGACGAAAAAGGGAAATGTGACATTTGTTATGTAAACGAGAAGCGAATTGAGGATAGTTTTAAATCGAAAGGCGAAGGCGAATTAAATACGTTAATTGCCGATATTAAAAAGAACAAAAAGGGGAAATACGATTGTTTGATCGGGGTGAGTGGCGGTACAGATAGTTCCTATTTGGTTTATCTTGCTAAGAAATGGGGATTAAATCCGCTGCTTTTACATGTAGATGGCGGCTGGAATTCAGGGAAAGCAGTACTAAATATTGAACGCTTTGTAGAAAAAAGCGGATTTGATTTAGTTACCGAAGTGTTGCCTTGGTTAGAGATGCGTGATTTGCAAAAATCCTTTATCAAAGCCAATGTGATTGATATTGATATTCCGTTCGACAATGCCATTATGATGTATAATTATTTGTGGGCCAAGAAATTTAACATCAAGTATATTTTTAATGGCTACAGCACCTCCACTGAAGGGCTAATGCCTCCAAATTTTTCGCACTATAAATTTGACAAACGAAATGTGTTGGATATTCATTCCCGATTTGGCGAAGTACCCCTAAATAAAATGAAGATTTTAGGCTCGCTTGATTATTTGATTTACGACAAATTTTATCAAATCCGTTTGGTGTTTCCCTTAGATTATTTGGATTATGTAAAAGACGATGCCAAAGCGGTGATTAAACAAGAGTTCGACTGGCAGGATTATGGGGGAAAGCATTACGAAAGTGTCTTTACACGTTTCTATCAAGGCTACATTTTGCCAAACAAATTCAAGGTTGATAAACGTAAATCTCATCTTTCTATGCTGATATGCAGCAAGCAACTTAGCCGCGAAGCTGCATTGGAAATCTTAAATAATGAAAACCCCTATCCATCAAAAGAATTAGAAAGAGAAGACAAGGAATTCTTCATCAAAAAAATGGGATTATCGGAACAGGAATTTGAAAGTTATATCGACAGTCCGGCCATTTCGCATCGGTTTTACAAGTCCGATTTAGATATGTATGATTTCTTATCGCCTGTTTATCGCTATTTAAAAAGAGTGTTTAACATAAAAGTATTTGAATAATATTAAGATGAAATTTAAACGAGTTTTAGTGCTTGCACCACACACCGATGATGGAGAATTGGGCTGTGGTGCTTCTATCGCCAAATTTGTGAGTGATGGTTCTGAAGTGTTTTATGTGGCTTTTTCTATTTGCACTCGTTCTTTACCTCCCCATCTCGACCCTTACACCTTAGAAAAGGAAGTAAAAAAAGCAACTAAAGTGTTGGGCATTAAACCCGAAAATCTTTTTTTGTATGACTATGATGTTCGGCATTTCCCAACTCATAGGCAAGAAATATTGGAAGAACTGGTGAAGCTTAAAAAACAAATTGAGCCTGATTTGGTGCTGATGCCCAATTCAGACGACATTCACCAAGACCATAAAACCATTTACGAAGAAGGACTTAGAGCCTTTAAAGCCTGCACACTAATGGGATATGAGTTGCCTTGGAATAACTTTGCCTTTCAAACCAATTCTTTTGTAATCCTTGAAGACCAACATCTCCAAGTGAAAAAAGACGCTTTGAAATGCTATGAATCACAACTCCATCGAAGCTATTTGAACGACACCTTTATCGAGTCATGGGCGATAACCCGTGGTGTGCAAATTGGATATAAATATGCCGAAGCCTTTCAAATAATCCGGCTCATTATTTAAGAAATCCCCCATTGGCCAAAGGATTAATTCTGAGTTTCGACTTTCCTCCAAAAAATTCAATTGGAGCACAGCGGCCATATTCCTGGCTGAAATACTTTAAGAAGTTTGGTGTGAATCCGATAGTTATTACAAATAATTGGGCAAATGAAAATGCAGATAAGCCCGAGGTTTCATCTGACGAGAATGGAACAGTAATTCGAGTGCCATTTTTGCCTAACCTGAGAGATAAATTAATTGATAGCTCAAGCGGATTAGCGATTTTTGTGCGAAAAATCCTAACCGTTTTCATCCAGTTTTCACAATATTTTTCTTTCATTGGCGATAACAAACGAGCTATCTATTACGAAGCTCAGCTTTATCTTAAAAAGAACAAAGTAGATTTTATTGTGGCCACGGGAGAGCCATATATTTTGTACAAATATGCCTATTTGTTAGCCACTGAATTCAATATTCCCTGGGTGGCCGATTATCGTGACGACTGGATTGGAAACTATATGCGGGTAGAAAAGGCCGGAATCATCGACAAGGTTTTGATAAAGTTTGAAACCTTGCACGAAAAACATTTTTTAAGCAATGCTATTGGATTTACAGGTGTTTCCGATTTTTTGGTGAATACAATTCAAGAGCGAACAGGCATCAAAACCAACAAAGCAATTGAAAACGGTGTGGAACTAAGCTTATTTAGTCCTCAGCAGGAAAAGAAGGACGTTTTCTCCATTGTATATACAGGCATTATGTATGACATGACCTATATGCAAACATTTCGCGATGGTTTTGAACAATTTATCGCAGAAGTAGAAAACACTAAAAATATAGAAGTTAAATTTGTGGGCATAAAAGATTATCCCAATCAAGCGACTCTTGTTACTGAATATTTGGCTAATAAATACCCTGATTTAGTATTTATTGAAGATAAAGTCCCCCAACAAGTAGCGGCCAATTATCAGCAAAAAGCATCTATTTTGCTTAATCTTATTGCCGGCGACCCCTCAATGGGAATCATCGGGGCTAAGTGCTACAACTATGCCGCCACCCGAAATCCTATCCTATCAATTCCTACTATTCCAAACCCCAACACTTTGTTTTTCCCGAACCGAAATATTCAATTTATAGCTCTTTCGGTTGACGATGTTTACACCTTCATCAAACAGCAATATCTGCTTTTTTGTGCTGGAGAAAGCACCCAAACCGACATAACCGATGAAGAAATATTTATGATTTCGAGGGAATACAAAGCCAAACAATTAGCTGAATTTATACTAACCGAAATTAGCAAACGCAAATAATATCTATGAAAATATTGATGACAGGGGCAGGTGCTCCCGGTGGGCCGGGAATAATAAAGGCCATTAAAACAGATGCAAGCATTGATTTGATTGTGTGCGATGCCGATGCAAATGCAAGCGGACGCTTTTTGAATGATACGTTTTATCAAATTCCTTCGGCGGGTTCGCCCGATTTTGTGAGTAGGTTACTTGAAATTTGCAGCAAGGAAAAAATCAATTTAATTTTCCCACTCGTAACCCGTGAGCTTTTAATTTTATCGAAATGCAAAAAGGAGTTTGAAGCAATTGGCACAAAGATTTTAGTGTCGGAATACGAAAGTTTGGAAATAGCGAACAACAAAAGTTTGCTCTATAAACATCTAGCTTCAAAAAGAATTCTAACGCCCGATTTCAGGGTTGTAAATACCATTGCTGAATTAAAAATTGCTTTTCAGGAATTGGATTTTCCGGCCAAACCTATCTGCATAAAGCCTTCTGTATCGAACGGTAGCAGAGGAGTCAGGATAATTAACGACAAGATTGATGAGTTTGATTTACTGTTTAATTACAAGCCCAACAGTTTATACATCACTTATGAAAAACTACTCACAATTTTGGGCGATAAAGCTTTTCCCGAACTCTTGATTTCGGAATATTTGCCCGGCGAAGAATACACGATTGATACGCTGGTGGTGAATGGCAAAGCCGAAATAATTGTTCCGAGGGTGAGAACCAAAATGAATGGCGGCATCTCGGTGGCAGGTGAGTTAATTGAAAACAAAGAAATCATTGACTATTGCCGCCAAATTATTGAGTCTATGCAGCTCGACGGGCCTATCGGCATTCAGGTTAAGAAAGCTGAAGACGGTTTATATAAAATTCTCGAAATAAACCCCCGCATTCAAGGAACCAGCGTTTCGGCTATAGGTGCGGGAGTAAACTTTCCCCTCTTGGCCATCAAAGCATCATTTAAGTTACATAAATCGCCATCGGCTAAAGAAATAAAATGGGGAACAAAGTTCGCCCGCTATTATTCAGAAGTGTTTTATGAGTAAGGATTTCGCAAACAGTTACACCGATTTTTTGTTCGATTTCGACAACACACTTGTTGATGAAAAGGACTATCTTTTTCAGGCATATCATTACATTGAGCGGGTTTTAAATATCCATTTTGAAAGCAATTATCCCATCTATGCCTATCTAGTAAATGGCTTTAATGCTGGAGGCCGAAGTCATTTATTTGATAACTGCATCAGCCGATTTGAATTACCTGCTAAAGCTAAAGTCCTGATGTTAGATTGCCTGAGAACGGTTAAGTTAAACCGTCATTTACAATTGCTGCCCCAATCAAAAAAACTGCTCCTCGAAATAAGCTCTGCACAAAAACGAATTTTCATCATCACCAATGGCAATCCTGCCCAGCAACGGAATAAAATTAATCAAACGCAATGGCCTGAAGAGATAATATTTACCGAAATTTGCTTTGCTAACGAATTTGAACCCAAGCCAAGTATTAAGTCATTCGAGCATTTAAATGAAATTTATCATTTCTCAAACCCTGTATATATTGGCGATGCCGAAAGCGATGCCTTATTTGCTAAGCATTGTGGGGTCGTGTTTGTGAATATTGAAGAGATTTAATTGAACTGTATTAGTTCCTCAATAAAATTTGCACAACTTTAAATGGGTCAGACTTATTTTCTGGGGAGCAAATGATTTATGCGAACAATTTTTCAAGTCTAAAGAGGAAGAATTTGACATCTGTTACACCTCTTAGATTCGCTCTAAAATGTTTTATTTTGGAGTTAAAGGACT
>CANJNG010000116.1 GCA_947475205.1 Bacteroidota bacterium | reverse complement strand
GCAGTAAAACAGGGACAAAAAAGTATCGGAAATCTCTTGGATTTATTGGCCGCATCAACACACAAAACATGCGTCAAACAGCAGAAAAAGGGAAGAAAATCGCCTTACAATATAATTTATCAAACCCCTTAGCCTGACGGCTATGGGGTACGCCCCTACATCATCTTCCCCGGATACTGCAACAAGGCCTTTTCCAAACAAATCATTGCTGCTTTTAAATCTGCAAGATTCAACACATAGCCAATCCTCACTTCGTTTTTTCCTTTGCCGGGTGTGGCATAAAAGCCTGTGGCGGGGGCTAACATCAGCGTAGCATTGTTGTAAGAAAAATCTTCGAGTAGCCATTGGCAAAACCTATCGCTGTCGTCGATGGGCAGGCGGGCAATAGCGTAAAAAGCACCGCCCGGCATGGGACATAATGCTCCGGGAATTTTGTTTATCATTTCCACCACCAAGTTGCGGCGAAGCACATACTCGTCGGCAACTTTCTTAAAGTATTCGGGCGGAGTGGTAATGGCGGCTTCGGCAGCAATTTGTCCAAACAAGGGCGGACTAAGCCTTGCCTGTGCATATTTCAGGGCCGTGTTGTAAACGTTTCGGTTATGGGTAATCATGGCACCAATTCTGGCACCACACATACTGTAGCGTTTCGAAACGCTGTCTATCATCACCACATTGTCGCGGATGGACGATAGATTCATGGCCGAATAAGGTTCGTTGCCATCGTAGCAAAACTCGCGATACACCTCATCACTTATAAGGTAAAGGTCGTGTTTACTCACTATCTTTTCCAGAGCCAGCAATTCATCCTTCTTGTATAAATATCCCGTTGGGTTATTGGGATTGCAAATCAGGATAGCCTTGGTTTTAGGGCCGATAGCGTTTTCAATTTCGCTTACTTCGGGCAGGGCGAAACCTGTTTCGATAAAGGAAGTGATGGGTTTAATTACTACTCCGGCAGTTTGGGCAAAGCCGTTGTAATTAGCATAAAACGGTTCGGGACAAATAACCTCATCGCCGGGGTTTAAGCACGAAATCATCGCAAACAGCAAGGCTTCAGACCCTCCGGCGGTTATCATTATCTCATCATATTCTACCGAAATTCCCACTGTTCTGTAGTAATCGGCCAACTTGCGACGATAGCTTTCATTTCCGGCACTGTGGCTGTATTCCAACACTTTTAAATCGATGTTGCGAATGGCATCCAGCACCTGCTTCGGAGTTTCGATGTCGGGCTGGCCAATGTTAAGATGATAGACCTTGCGGCCTAAACGCTTGGCGGCTTCGGCATAAGGCACTAACTTACGGATGGGCGATGCGGGCATTAATTTGCCGCGTTCGGAAATGGTTGGCATTTATTTGTAAAGCGATTGACTGCAAAGTAAAGCAGCAATTGCGAATGTTGGGAGGGAAAGTTTATGGGAATAATGGCACACAGATGCCTGACGGCATACACTGATGGACTGATTAAAACTGATTTTATGCCTTACGGCATTTGGAATGCAATGGAACGCAGACGGGCGACCGCAAGGGTACGTCACTACGGGTATCGAATTATTTTATTTCCGTTAGGGTTCTAACGAAAGCTGTATCGAATTATATTACTTCCGTTAGGGTTCTAACGAAAGCTATATCGAATTATTTTATTTCCGTTGAAGGTAAATCATGGGTTAATGTTATGGTTTTTAATTATTTGTGGCGATTTGCTGAAAATACCCTTAATTGTATGATTAAGAAGAGAGGAGATTTGAGGGGGGGGGGGGATTGGGGGAAGTTGATGGAAGGACTTAAGGGACTGGAAGGACTGATAAACGTTGGCTGGAAATAGAAGCCCCAGTGGGGCGGAATATTGGTAGCCGGGGGTGAAGCCCCCGGATTAGGGATACCCTATGGGATTGTGAAGCCCTGTAGGGGCGAAATATTGGAATTTTTTGTTTATGGCGTTACAAAACGCCGTTTCAACTGCACTAGTTACTCTACGTTAAACTAGTGCGAGCCGGGATCCCCGCTGAGCCTTCACATACATAAAATTATTCTCCATCCATATCAATATTGGTAAACACACTACTTTTGAATTATGAAATCAAAAACACTGTTTGAAAACGAGGTATTTAAAATAGAAAGAAGGAAGGAATTCAAAAAACGAAAAGTAGCTGAACTCTTTTTTAAAGGAGAATATGTGACTAACGGAGACATGAAGGATGATGATAATACCTTTCATGAAATAGATGTGCCTATAGCAAAATTTTTCAATTTCGATGCATATCTGTTTCCTTTTGATTATGAAATGTGTGTGCATGCACCGTTTGGTGATAGAAAACTATGCGAAATTGTATATACGCTGTCAAGGAGTACGCAAAATATTGGAATAGATTTATTGTTTTGCTGGGATGAAAACTCCTTAACTACCTTGAATATTAATTTTGTAAAAATCATCTATCGTTTTGGCGAACTGTTAAAAGATGCAGGATACAGTGTAGGTGGTTTTGAAGAAATTGAAACATTTATGGCAAATTTCACCTGCAATTTACATCTGCTTTTCAAAGCACACGGCGACTTGTATTCACGCTTTAAGCCGCATGAAGACCGTTTCATAAAGCTGTTTGACCAGGCGTATGAAGAGGTGAGGCAAGGGGCCAAAAAAGGAGAATAAGCCAATTCCAAATAATTTCCCCAGCTAGACCTCCTCCTATGAATTAACTTATAGCCAAAGACCAAGAAATGGCCTAAAATCAATTATTTCTTTTGAAAACAGGGCAGTAAGGTACTGCTCCTGTCTTCGCAAGACTTAATTGGGGGGGGACGCAAAAATAAACAAACTTCTTTTTCATCAACCTCCTATTAGTGGTCGGTTGGCCGCCACAAGTATTTATTAGTGATGAAAGAAAAATGTCAGCCACACACTCGTTTAAAGTAATGGATTACAAGGGCTAAAAAGTGGTCTGACAGTACTGTTTTGATGTAAAGAGCGTTTGTTTTAATGGGTTTCTATTTCACTAGTCCTGTTTCATATTCTATTTGATTTAACCAAACATATCTTATTCTTGAAAGCATTTTTCGGGCAACTTTAATGATTGCCCTTTTTGCTCCCACCTTTAGTTTGAATTGGTTGTAAGTGATGGTCATTGCTGGGTCGGTTCTTATGGCTGTCCAAGCTGCTTCTATTATCAAACTTCGCAGCCGCTTGTGTTGCCTTCCAATTATGTTGCCTTGATGGATATTTTCTCCGCTCGAAAACTGCGAAGGATAATAGCCTATAAAGGAATTGAGATGCTCAAAGTTTGAGAACCTTTTCATATCGTCAATCTCAGTTACAAGAGTTGCAGCCGTAATGGGGCCAACACCAGGAACAGACATTAAGAACTTTGCCGTGGTTGAGTATCGCTCCTTTTTAAGCAAGGCCCTAATATCCTTTAATACATCCAGTTTTTGCCTACGGATGTGTTCCACCATCACCAACTGATGCTCTATCGTTATTTTTGCCGATGGGTTTTTAAGATCAAGTTCTCTAAGCCACTGGATGAATTGATTGCTCCAGTTGCTGTTTGAGAAGTATTCGGGCAGCTTTATACCAAGTTGGTAAAGCAAGCCTTTGATGCGATTCTTCGAGCGGGTAAGGTCATTAGAAAACCTTTCGTTGCACCGCACCAACTGTCGGTCGGCCTCAATCTCTTCATCGGGGATATAAATAGGGGTTAGCTGTCCGGCTTGCAAAGCTTGTGCTATCCGTTTGGAATCATTGGTATCGGTTTTATTCTTTATGGTCTTATCGGTTTGTGGCACGTCCGCAGCATTTACCACAATGCAGCCAATGCCCCGATGTAAAAGCTCTCGTTGTATCCAGTAACCACAAAATCCTGATTCATAAGCACACTTGTAGGTGGCATTGGGGTAGGATTGCTGCAAAAAGGCTTGCAAAGCTTCTGGGGTGGGCGGCTGGTTAAAGCTCTTGAGGTATTGTTGGTTGAAATAAACCGAGACGTTCCAACTCTTGGCGTGAACGTCTATCCCCACAAAAAGGGTGTGTCCTGTGAAATCAGGTTTTTCTGTTACTTTTGTCATTGGTCTTAGATTTAGATTATTTGTAAAAATATTGTGGCACTGAGTGACCACTTCTAATCTAAGACCTTTTTTAATTTACATAGATACTCGTTTAACAATGTTGTTACAAATACTTTTGAGCTTGGCGTCCTCCCCCAACTAAGCGTAACTTGTAACCGCTTAGTGTAGCCTCTGGCTCCGCTTGGTATCCAAGGCCTCAGGCCTGTATTAACAATAAATTCAATTAATTACTATCTTTGACAACCGCCAAACTAAAAGCCTTTTAATCAAAGTACAAAACATAAAAGCAAAACCATATGACAAAAAACAATTCAAAACAATTAGCACTGCTCGGTATTGCTTTGCTGATTTGTACGGTAAGCTATGCTCAGAGTATCGCTACACAATCAGTAAATTGTAGTGGTACAAAAATGACACAGCCAAATGGCTCTTTGAGTTTTACCGTTGGCGAGTTGGTCGTTTTGACACAAACCGATAGTCAAGGAAATACACTTGGAGGTGGCTTTACAGTTGGGGCAACATTAACCACAGTGAGCATCCAAGAAACGGATGCTGCGGTGTTGGATGTAAAAGTATTTCCAAATCCGTCAACCGAGTTGATAAACATCCAAATCAACCACTCCACAATTGAACAAATTATGGTGGCCATTACCGATTTGCAAGGAAAAGAAGTGTACAACGGAAAATACGCAGGTGTATCCAATATTATTGGTATCAACACCGCTGCTTATGTATTAGGCACCTACATTCTCTCTTTGAAAAACACGAATAACCAACTACTTGGAACCTATAAAATCATTAAACACTAATTTTTTAATCAAAAAAACAATGAAGAAGATTTCATTACTTTTTACTTTCTGCTTTGCACTTGTGACTATTTGCATAGCACAAACGCCACCAAATGCATTTAACTACAGTGCTGTAGCACGTAATGCGTCAGGCCAGCCTATTGCAAACGCAACCATAGGCATTCAAATTACCATCTTAAAAACATCACCAACCGGAGTATCGCAATACAGCGAAAATCATTTTGTAAACACCGATGCGTTTGGCCTTTTCAATCTAGTAATTGGTGCCGGTGCTGTGCAAAGCGGCTCAATGGCTACAATAGACTGGAGCAACGATAATTACTACCTGAAGGTAGGCATGGATGCCAATGGCGGAACCAACTTCCTGACTATGGGCACCACACAGCTATTGAGTGTGCCTTATGCTTTGTATGCAGCAAGTTCGGGCAACACATCAGCGTGGAATAACAATTCTTCGGGTATTCATTACAATAATGGCAACGTAGCCATTGGCAATTCATTGGCACAAACCGATGCCGTACTCGATTTATCGTCAGGATCTCCAATAGGTAGTAGAGGTCTTTTAATTCCTAGATTAACAACCACACAAATAAATAACATCTATTCAGATTGGGGGCAGTGTAGCCCAGGTTTACTTGTTTACAACATCGATGACCAATTATTTTATTACAACTCTTCTACCAATCTTAGTAGTCCACCAGCTTGGGCCTCTTTCCCAAACAAAACATGCCCAACAAACTTTATAGCTGTGGGCAATGAATTTTGCATCCAAAACAACCCTCAATCTGCATCTACTTGGGAATCAGCAGCAAATGCCTGCCAAAACTTTACAGGGAATGCCCATTTATGTTCTCCTGCCGAATGGTTTACTGCATGTTCTTCAAGTATACCAATCTTTGGTATGACTAATAGCGGTGGCGAATGGGTGGATAATTACACCAGTGCCACTGATGCTTTATTTATGGGAAATGGAACTTGCTCATTAAGGGGTGAGGCCGCAACTTCAACTCAAAAACAATATCGCTGCTGCTTTAAGCGATAACCCCCGGCTAAGCGTAACTTGTAACCGCTGAGCGTACCCTCCGGCTACTCTCGGTATCCTCGGCATTGCAGCCGTTCAAACAACTAATTCAATAAAAACATATTTTTGGCATTCAAACAATACCTACCGGCTATCCAAAATACAGGCCGGAGGCCTTAGATACCGAACGTAGGGAGACCCTACGATTTCAGCAGTGTTAATTAATGAGTTAATTGGTAACTCATATTCTTGTTTACTTTAGCAACCTTAAAATCAACGTTATGAAACCATTTTTAACAGTGCTTTTTATTCTTTTCAGTATAGGGACAATTGCACAAAAGGTTGATAGCTTAGAAATCAGATTAACTCAATACAAAACGCTATTGGAAAAAGACCTAATCACAAAAGATGAGTACAATGAATTAAAGGCAAAAGAATTAGGTATTAAGGTTGTTACTGTTGACTTGAATGCAAAGGAAAAAAACGAAAATTTAGAAACGGCGATTAATAACACTAAAAAGTCAATAAAACACAAGGTTGGGGGTGGAATAATCCTAACTGTTTTTGGTGTTGCAGGGTTAATTGGAGGTGGTGTAATATTTGCAAATGAGTTATTATACAAACCAAATATTAGTCCTTCGCAAGTTACTAATACAAATGTTAGTAGTCCCCATGTAGGTTCTGCAATCGTCCTTACAATGGGTGGGGTTCTTTCAATTGCAGGTATAGTTTCCTTTATAAGTGCTGCTGTTGAGCATTCCAAACTAGAAAAAACTATTTTGCAGAAAGATTAAGTTGATTGATTGATTCTAATCTACAATCCTGATTGAATACAATCACGAGAAGATTTAGGCACTTTTAAATCTATTATTCCGGCTCCACCTGTTGAAACTTGGAATTTTAATCTTTTCAATCGGGAAGCCTTTATCAGGCTTAGCTTTGATTCGGGTATTTGGTAGGTTATTTCCGATGTACTTGAACCCAAATTGCTTTTGGCATAAGGCAGCACAAGGCTAGAGTCATTTTCAAGGGTCAATCGTATCCCGTCTGTTTCACGCACTGAAATAACCGTTCCTCCAGTTATTCGAATGTTGAAGAAACTTCCTTTATGACTACTTGAATAAATAGCTGTGAGTTCGAAGGAAATGTCGGTTTTCACAAAGCCCCCTGCTGTGCCAAGTTTGTAACTTGGTTCATTGGCCTGTCGGTTTGCAACCTACCTAAAACAAATTTCATCATTAATAATCCATAGGGGCGTATTGCGGTCGCCTATTACCCACCGTCTAACCGCCAAACAGCCACCGCCCCCCGTAGGGTCAGTTCCCGACAAGTCCACTTGCGTGCCAAGACCCATATATCGCTCGTTTAATATTTCCTTATTTTTGCCCTTAAGATTCAATTTATTTTAAAATTTGGAGTCTGAACTTAAGTTTGATTTACTATTAAACATTAGATTATGGCTATATCTGTTTATGTTGCCTCAGCATTTGGCTCAAAATACAAAGGCGAACTTTTTAAAAAGCTTGAGACAGCGGTAAGGAGTGATTTCAGCCCACGTGAGCTGGAAACCCTTTTGATTGGCAATTTAACCCTTGACGGACTAATTATAGATGCCGTTTTGGTAAGGAATGATACCATTATCTTATTTGATTTTAAAGATAACTCTGGCAAACTTGATTTTAAAGAAAGTGGGGACTGGAAGATAGGCGATATGGTGTTGGCGACTGATAATCCAGCTAAGAACCCCTTCCAAGAAATGAGAACAAGGAAGTATTCTTTACTGAATTTGTTGGACTCGAAGTATAATCGTGCAAAGGTGAATTTGGATTATATTTCGGTTGTAGTGCTATTTAGTGGTGATGTAGCGGTTGATAAAACACAGTTTTCGGCTGCGGCAAGAGCGTGGTTTCATATTGCTGATTTCAATAATTTACTTCCTACCCTTGAAGCTACGGTGAGCAGCCATATCAATTATACGACCAAGGATATGGTAAGTATTTCGGATATTTTTCCGGTAAATTTGAGAGTATTGGGCCAAATACCCAAAGTGGTGGCCGATGTTCCAAAAGAAAAAACGGATACTGAACAACTGGAGGAAGCCGAAGAGGAAGCCGAAGAGGATTTTGAAGAATTAGAACATTTTGAGGATTTACCTGAGTCTATTGACTATTCACATTTGGATATAAATGAGCGGTTAGATTTGCTCGGATTTACTTCCGTTTTCAGCAAAACACTTGAATCGAGGACAGGAAAATACAAAAAGCTAGCGGATTTAGGGGTGTCAGAATTTGCTACTCGTGTGGTGGAACCTTACGAAGGCAAAGTGTATCAGCATCAGTACGAGGCATTGGAAGCCATTCAAATAGGAGGGAATGTTTGTATTAGCACCTCTACTAGTTCGGGCAAAACCCTTGTATTCCAGCTAGGAGCCATTGAGCTGTTAAGCAAAGACCCTGATGCTAAAATATTGGCTGTTTACCCACTCAAAGCCTTGGGCAATGAGCAGGAAAGCCGATGGGAATCGCTGATGCAAAAAGCAAAAGCTAATTATAAAGTTGCAAAGATTGATGGGGGAGTGAAGATGGAACTCCGGCTACAATTGGTGGCAGAGACCAGTATTCTTTGCGTAACGCCCGACATTATTCATGCCTATCTCTTAAATCACCTAGATAAGAAAGAAATAGGGGGGTTTTTCAAGAACCTGAGGATGATAATCCTCGACGAGGTGCATATTTACAGAGGCGTTTTTGGAACTAATTCGGCCTACTTGTTTCGAAGGATTAATCATGCTGTTGCCTTTTTGAGCGAGGACAGAATCCCCCAATATGTATGTGCATCAGCAACGATAGAAGACCCTGATTTATTTTTACAACAGCTCACTGGGCTTCAGTACACCTTTATCACCAATGATACTTCTCCCAAAAATACGGTAGAACTAATATTGGTAGAGCCGGTAGAGAAAAAAATGAAGCTTATGACGCTAAGCAAACTGATTAAACATTTTGCCTTGCATTCGCCTTATACAAGCATCACCTTTGTTGACAATAGGAAAATGGTAGAACAGCTTGGCTCAATTGTTAAAAAATCTGCGTTTGACGAAACCCCTGAGGAGGCCTTACTAAATTTGGGTGAGGATGCAGCCATATCGCCATTTAGGTCGGGATATGAAAGCCGCGATGCCGAGGAAATACAGCGGAAATTAAACAATGGCCAACTTAAAGGCATTATTTCAACGAGTGCCTTGGAAATGGGTATCGACATTGAGCAGCTTGATTTAGGCATCCTTTATGGAATCCCGAATTCGAGCACCAGTTTTAGGCAACGGATAGGCAGGATAGGCCGACGAAAAAATGGCTATGTGGTAATAGTAAATGATGGTTCTATCAGATCGGAAACTATATTTTCAAACCCCGAATCTATTTTGGAAATGCCCCCGCTAGAGGCTGCACTTTATTTGGAAAATGAACGCTTGCAGTATATACATGCCTTGTGCCTAGTAAATAGCCGAGGCGAGGCCGAACAGCATAGGCTAGTGGGCAAGGCATTTAAGAAATTTGAAACTACTATTGATTTTCCTCAAAATTTCTTGCAGGTTTGCGAACAAGAGATTCAGGATAAGGTGCCGGTGGACTTACAAGAAATGGCTTTTCCGCTCGCCAACAATCAAAAACCCAACCTGATTTACCCGCTTCGCGATGCGGAGCAAAATTTTACGGTGATAGAATATAAGGCCCGAACCCCTTTCCCGAAAGGAAAACTATCAAATAGCCAAGTGCTTCGCGAGGCATACCCAGGGGCTATATATTATTATATGGGAAATGCTTTTAGGGTGAAGAACATTGATAAGCGATTTAAGAAAATAGAGGTGGTGCACGAAAAGCGAAACTTCACTAATCCTATGCTGAAGTTTAATATTTACCCTAATAGCCAGCGTAAAACCTATATCAATTATGCCCTAGGTGAATTGAAAGTGATGGAATGTTTTATTAATGTGCGAGAATCGGTAATTGGATATACTGAAATCAAGGGAGGATTTTCGTCTAAAATCATGTATCCGACAAAAGATTATCGTAGCAGTTTTTATGGATACGACTATCATGCTACGGGTGTGATTATTCACATTCCGATGCTGAATAGCCTTGACAGGGAGGACAATCAAATTATTGCTTCGCTCCTATACGAGATGTATTTGTTATTTATCCCTTCCGAAAATTCTGACATAGGCTTTGAGACTGGGGTAATAAACAAAAGCAGTGCCGATGCCACTTTTGCCGAAGGCGATAGCTATATTGCCATATTTGACCGAACCTATGGAAGCTTACGGCTTTCGAGTCACTTGGCCCAACTAACTGTGTTGCGGAAAGTGATTGCCAAAACCCACGACTTGGTGCAGAAAAGTGAAAACTATGTGATAGAAATAGTGCGGGCTGTGGCTAAACTTTATGAATGTGTGCAAAACCATACCCAAGTTAAAACAGAAGTGCCCGAAGAAACCACTTTGCGAAGAGTATTTAAGAAAGGCACTGAAATTAAATCAGACAAAGACGAAAAGATTTACCGCGTGGTGGATGTTACCTTTTCGCAAAAGAGACAGCAGATACTGTATAAAGTAGCTATTACTGGCAACAAGATACACATAGAAAAAAATCTTGCCGAAAACGAATTGCAGCCAATAGGTGAACCTAAGCTTGCCTATTTCGACATTCGTAGAGGGCTTTATATGGAGAAGCTGAAATAGGAAGGGAGAGGAATACTAAGGCAAAGGCGGAATAATTCAACTCCCGCTGGCAAAGGTGTTCGCTGGGCAAGGTTTATCAACCTTGGCCTTTCGTTCTGTGTGGTATTTGGTTAAGAGTTTAATTTTTTTAATGAAACCAAGAAGGCTTTGCCGTTCTGACCCACCACACAAAAATTCCACTAATTCATCATCCGCCTAAATCCAGAGAATCCCCAAATGGCTTTGCCCTCCCCGGCCTTGAGATTTTTCAGTAGAAAACCAGAAAGCCTTTTGCGGGCAAGCCCGTGCGTAAAAGAAAAGCTGTTTGAGCCTTTTGTACTCAAAAGGTGAGTTCTTTTCTTTTAGATGGAAAAGGCTTTCGCCAGTTTTCAATGAAAAATATCACAGCCTTGAACTTTTGTAACTTTTGGTTCAAGCCAAAAGTTATTAAACATCCAAATTCAATATCTCGCCCCTTCAGGGCTTCCAAAACATACTGGTAACAATTACCCGGGGCTTCACCCCGGGCTACCAATATCCCGCCCTTTCAGGGCTCCCAATCCTCCCCAATTTATAAAGGTCATTCCAGTCCCTTAAAGGCCTTCGCACTTCCCCCCAAACCACCCCAAAAAAATATTTTCATTTCCACACAATAAACTTTCAATTCCCGAGTTATTGATTTATTAATCAATAACCATGAGCACATATCAAAAGCTCACACCCACTGAGCAATTAATCTGGCCAATCTACAAAACTTGCCTTAAAAACAAGCTCCCAAACAAACACATAATTGAGCAATTAGAAGAGAAATTTGAAACACAAATGAACCTCGAAACCCTCAACAAGCACATCCAAAACATCCGTAAAAAGAAACAGCTCACAAATTCATCCCCCGGTCGCCCCCGCTGAAAGCCACGTCACTCTATGCCAAAATGCAATTTACAATCTTCCTATTTATATTCAATAATCCTAAATAATCACCATCTTACCTTTACCCCCATCAAAACATCGGCCACATAAAACACCACATTAACCACCATAAAACCATCACTCACTTAACCTTTAAACACACCTCATCGAAACCAAAACGAAAAACAAGCAGACTCACGCAATTCAATAGCAGACCCACGCAATTCAATAGCAGACTCACGCAATTCAATCACAGACCCACACAATTCAATCACAGACCCACACAATTCAATCACAGACTCACGCAATTCAATCACAGACCCACACAATTCAATAGCAGACTCACACAATTCAATAGCATACTCACACAATTC
>CANJNG010000115.1 GCA_947475205.1 Bacteroidota bacterium | reverse complement strand
GGGAAGAAAACCGGGGCTACGAATTAGAAGGTAAAACTTTGGGCATTATTGGTTTCGGGAACATGGGCAGTGTATTTGCCAGAAGGTTAGCAGGTTTTGATTGTGAGATTTTGGTTTACGATAAGTATAAAACCAATTTTGGTCAGGGGAATATTAAAGAATGTTCCTTGCAGAATATTTTTGAAAATGCTGATATTGTTTCGCTGCATCTGCCGCTAACACCTGAAACCAAACATTTTGCAAACGCCGCTTTCTTTCAGAGTTTTATAAAGCCTATATGGTTCTTAAATACTGCTCGTGGCCAATGTCTAAAAACAGAAGATTTAGTTTCGGCTATGGAATCAGGTTTGGTAAGGGGAGCTTGCTTAGATGTTTTGGAGTATGAAAGTACCTCTTTTGAAAGTATTGGCGAGGGCTTAACCGGAGGAGATTTAAAAACTTGGAATTACCTGATTAGTTCAGATAAAGTAGTGCTTTCACCTCACATCGCCGGCTGGACTTTTGAAAGTAACCAAAAAATGGCAGAAGTGTTGGTAGAGAAGATTTTGAAGTTGAATTAAAATTTCGCATCAATAGTAAATAGACTATAAAAGCTTAGAGTCACTACTTACCACAGCTATCACAACCCTTCTCGTTTTTTTTTGTAGCAATGAATTTAATCCACAAAAATACCCCGGCAGCTATAAGCGTTAAACCAACAAATATTTCCTGAATCATCATACAAATGTAGTTCAAATCAGTTTCTAGGTATTTAATATTCTTTTTTTAGTATTTTTACACCCGAAATCAAAACAAACGATGAATAAACTATTCACCTGCTTCATTTTACTTGCTTCTTTTTCAGCCTTTTCTCAAAAAGGAAAAGTTACTCCTGCAGCTAATTCAAACGATATGAATGAGCGGGTAGGCGTGGACAAAGTTCAATTTCATAAAATGGCTCTAAACCCTGATTTCTGTGCCAATTTCAATAAAATTATTGATTCAGGGAAAGATCAATTCACTGTTTTGAAAGGCGAAAAAACAACCCGCTCCATTTCAGGTGTGGATAGGGTTTTCCACCTTTCTACTGTTGATTTGGATAAGAACCACAAAGGTTATATTGGAGAAAGCGAGCAATATCCCGAATATGAATTAGTAATGAGCGACAACCGATTCCATACCCCCGAAATGCAAAAAGATTTCGATACTTTGGTCGGTTTAGTTAAATCGTGCTTAGACCCAAATTTATGGGTTTTGCAATTGAAGGATGCCTCAAACGATATTTATTTAGAAGGAACAGACTTCAAAAAATTGGTTTGCCGCGAAAACAAAGCCGGAATGAAAGTAAAGTTTGAACTTTTTATGTATAACAACCGTGTTAGAGGCTACTGGGTTGTGGAATTTCACTTTGATGGTATTGGGAAAATTCCTGAAAAGAAAGCTGCCGATGGCACAACACCAAAATAAATATTGAAACGATAAAACTAAAAGCCTCGTTTTGGGGCTTTTTTTATGTTCGATATATCAAAATACTGAAAATTAGGTTATTCAACCGTGAGTAGAAAAGCGTATATAATTTTATTCTTCTTTTTAGTTTTCGCTAATTCAGGTTTTTCGCAAGATAAAATGAAGATATTGGCCAAGTTTGGCATTGGTTTAAATATTGGTTATAAAACCTATAACGGCATCGGTCCAGTAATTTTATATCATCCCAATCGCTATTTCGATTTGGAGATTGGTGCAGGCTATTCTGGATATAACGGTGCAAAATTTGGCTTGGGAACAAAAATTTTCCCTTTCAAACCCATGAAGGTAAACCCCTTTGTGGGGTTGCATTACGCTATAACTACCGGAAAAAAAATCAAGACCGAAGTAGTGGACAATCGCCCCGAAAATTACCGAACATATCCAAATCATTATGCCTTTGGCACAATAGGTTTCTGGGTGAAAGGCGAACAGATTCAGCACCAATTAGCCGTTGGGTATGCTTTCTTACTCAGCGTCCCGCGAATTGCTGTAGACAGCGTAAACCAAAGAGACAATCACAGCGGCGAAGTACGGCGAGGACTTGCTGGAGGCCCCTCAGTTACTTATACTATATATGTAAATTTGAATAAAGTAGATGATTAAGCAACTATTCATTTTACTGGTGGCAACTTTCAATATTGTTGGAAGCAATGCCCAAAATCTCAAGAACTTTTTAGGATCAACACCACAGCCTATTACTGGACAAGACTGGAAAATGCTAACATCAGCTCAAAAGCCTTTAATTGTAATTTTCTTTTCACCCGAATGTCCGATTTGTATAAGCAACACGCTTCCGCTGCGGGAAATAATCGAAAAGAATACAGGCAAAGTAGATATAGCTTTAGTTTTCCCCGGTGATTATTATTCCGACAAGAAAATTAAACAGTTTCAATCAAAATATAAACTTGAAGTGTCAGCTTTACGAGATTCAAAGAATGATTTAGTTAAATTCTTGAATGCAAAAGTGACCCCCGAGGTGTATTTATTTGACCAAACCAGAACCCTTGTTTATAGCGGAAAACTAAATAATCAGTATGAATCTGTGGGAGTTAGGCGGGGTGTAGTTACAGAAAATTATTTGAGTGATGCTATTTCAAGTACACTTTTAGGTAAATCACCTTTAGTAAAAACAACCCAAGCAGTTGGCTGCTTCATCAACAAATAAATTGATAACTAACCGTTTATTAGCACAAATTAACAAACACAAAGTAAACCTTTTAAGCTCATTTGCGTTAAAGCACACTGAATTCCATCAAAACCAACTATGAGACAGCTCAAAATAACCAAACAAGTTACTAACCGTGATACCGCTTCCCTCGAGAAATATCTTCAGGAAATAGGTAGACTAGAGCTTATCACCGCCGATGACGAGGTGATGCTTACTCAAAAAATTAAACAAGGCGACCAAAAGGCTTTAGCTCGAATGGTGAATGCCAATTTACGATTTGTTGTATCTGTTTCCAAACAATATCAAAATCAAGGCTTAACACTTCCCGACCTTATTAACGAAGGAAACTTAGGCTTGATTAAAGCCGCTCAGCGTTTTGACGAAACCCGTGGATTTAAGTTCATTTCTTATGCCGTATGGTGGATTCGTCAATCTATTTTGCAAGCATTGGCCGAACAAAGTAGAATTGTGCGTTTGCCTTTAAATAAAATTGGTTCGCTTAATAAAATCAACAAAACGTTTTCGCGTTTAGAGCAAGAATTCGAACGTGAACCTAGTGTTGAAGAAATTGCCAAAGCAATGGATATGAGCGAAACAGAAGTTACAGAGGCTTTGAAAAGTGCTGGTCGTCATATTTCGATGGATGCACCGTTGGCCGATGATAGCGATGCCGGAAATTTATATGATGTATATAAAAGCAACGATTTACCAAGTCCTGATTCCGAGCTATTGAACGAATCGCTTAGAAAAGAAATTGAACGAATTTTGCATACTTTACATCCTCGTGAAGCTGAGATAGTTCGCCACTTTTATGGTATCAGCGGCAACCGTCAACTTACCCTTGATGAAATAGGAATGAAGTTTGACTTAACCCGTGAACGAGTGCGTCAGATTAAAGAAAAGGCCATCCGTAGATTGAAGCTATCGTCAAAAAGCCGGAATTTGAAGGCGTATTTAGGTTAAAATAGCATTGACTAATTCTAACTCCCGCTTAAACAATTGAGTTTGTTTAAGCGGGAGTTTTTGTTTGTGTAAAAATGCGGATGGATTTTAATCCGTTGCAGTTTTATACCCATTGGTTATTCCTATTTACTACCTGAAAAATAATGCAAGGTGTTATAAATATTCAGGAACTTACTAAACCTCGTTTTGAATGGCACTTTATTCTTCACCTGATTAATAAAGAGCGGATAAAATTCATTGATTACTCTATGCTCATTTTCAGTTATGGAAATATTGCTGTATTTCACTTTTTGATACACAGTGCTGAAAGCATGAAAGTTTGTTCCAAAAGATAAATCTATTTCGTAAGCATACTGCTGAGGACCCTGATTATCTTTAAAATAACCCATTTGGTTTAAGTAATAAAGCGAAGCACGATAACGGTTATACGCCATATCGTTGCCATCCTTTTTGGCCTTGAAATTTAGATATTGCCAAATAAGTTCGGGGAGGCTAAACAATAGAAGAATCAATCCAAAAGCGATTAAGAGAATCAACTGTCCGGTTTTAATCCAATCAATAGGTTCGGATACGGTTTCTTTGGGTTTCTTTTTCTTCTTTACGTCATCTTCTAGTAAAACTTTCACTTCGTCAATTGGGGTTGGTCGTAGCAGCTTTTTTATAATCGAGGCCAATTCCTCTTTCTTTCCGGCTACTATTTTCTTCAACACTTCAGCGTATGATACTGCGGTGATGTGGGTTCCCTGTTTCAGTTTAGAAAGTTTTACTGCACCTGTGTCGCAGGAAATTTCGGCAAACGATACATCAAGGATTAAATCTTCCGGGCTTTCGGTTTCGTAATCTTTACCATGATATTGCAGTTTCTCCACCTTCATCGAAATCTGTTTGGTGGCGGTGTCCACACTTTGCACTTCACCATCGGCCACAAGAAGCGTTTGCGGCATATTCATTGGTGGTGTACCATCAGGCTGTTGCGATTGCTGGGTATTTACATCGGGTACCGTGGTATCAAAATCTATCCAGCCATAGCCTTGAAAATACACTTGCACCCAGGCATGTGCCTGATTCTCGTAAAACCAATACCAGCCCGGATTCTTACTGGCTCGATTTACGGTTAAGTATCCGGCAGCTACTCGCGACGGAATACCCAAAGACCGTAACATAAACAAGGTTGCTCCTGCATAATAGGCACAGTAGCCTTTGTGATTCTCGAATAAGAAATAGGTAAGTTTATTCGCACTTGGCATTCCGGGTATTCCGGGGTTATCGGAATATTTAAAGAGCGGTTGTTTGAACTCATCTTTACTTAAAAAATAATCGCGGATGGCTATTATCTTGTCGATTGGCGTGTTGGCATTTGCCGTTACCTTCTTTGATAGTGCGGTAATCCGCTTGTAATCGGGATTGCTCGACATGAAGGTGTAGTATTGCATAAACTTCTGATCAGGCCCTTTAATCTTCTTTATCTCCCTCAACTTTTCAAAACGCTGCTCCTGAAATTTCTCTAAGCCCTTTTCGCCGGCAGGGTTATATATAAAGTAAGCACTGTTAAGTTCACTCACCCACATTTTTGCCCGGTATGCACTCTTGTATTGTTCCTTATATTCTTTTTGAACAGTTATTGGCTGACAGTAAAAGGCTGTGGATGGAGCCAAATAGGTGTTGGCCGAAAGGAGCACTTTATACACATCAGCTGAAACAATTTTGCGGTTTTTAGTTGAGAATGTATTTTTGATTACGGTTGTATCCGTTTTAGCAAAATAGAGCGGAATGGCGGCAGGATTTGGTTCAAACAAATCGTTGTAGGGCATTGCCGGATCTTTCTCAAAAGTCTGGGTGAGTGTATCGAACTTGGTGTAATAACAGGAAGTAAAATATAGCGGATTGGGGGTTTTGCCATCGGGAAAGTAGTTATCGAGCTTTGCCACAAACACCAAGCGTTTATCTTTATTCAGCGAACCCGAAAGTTTGGTTTGGTCTTTATTACTTAGCGAACCATCTTTGTTTTGTTGGTTCATACTCTCGCTGTCTTTGCCGCCTTTCTTCCCATCATAATTGGCTTTTGAATTGCCCCATTCCTTTTCAACCGCCTTAAAATCATTTTGAAATACATAGAAAACGGCTAAGAAAAGCACCAGCAATACAAGCAAAAAGCTCGATAAGCGTTTGAGGATAAACCAAGCAAAGCGGGGCTCATCGTCGTTCATGTTTCGAATAAGTTCTGCAGTGTAGATTATATTCAGCGAATATACCAGCACAGGGGCAAAGGCCGAAATAAGGGTGTTTACTTTGATATCGGTGGTTTTGCTTACCACAACAATCTGTAATACGAGTAATAAAATACTCCAAAAGATGGTGAAGTATTTAGAACGGCTAAAACCAAATCCTACCATCCAGCCCAAAGAGAATATAGCGGTGAAAACCATAAACTGCACAGAAAGATAAAAGGCATCGAACTCACCAACGGACATATTGCCCACCATTTTATTCAGCCCATAATAAAACCCGAAAAGGAGTAATGCTGTGGGCAGGAATCTAAACCGGAAGGCATAGAAAACGGTGGTGAATACGATCCCAACGGCGAAATAAGTGCCTTGCTTTAGCCATTGATTATCGAGAATGGTATAAAAGCGGTTTAAATCCCACAGGAAATAGAAAAAGAAAAGCGATGTGGGAAGCACTAAAAGGATTAGTTGTGCTACTACTTTTTTCCAGCTATGAAGTTGGGGAATCACGAGGGGCTTTGGTTAGTACTGAGGGGAAGTTTATCTAATCGGACAAAAATAGTGTTGAATTAATAAAATTGGAACGCCAATGACGCAAATTGAGCGAATAATCACAAATCTTGAAATGCCAAACAAAAAAAAAGCGTAACTGAAATAGCTACGCTTCTTTTAAGAATATGCCCAATCCCTATCTCGTTTTCACTTTTCCGAAGTAGGTCTTCTTTTCTAATTTGTCATCTCTTAAAGATTCAGCACTGCTTTCATTAATGCCCACATTCAGACCATCACCTATAATGTATCGAGCATCTTTTAACTCCTGAATAAGGGTTACATCCTCTAAGTTGGGTTTGCGGATATTTTTATATTTAGCTGCAAATCCGGTAACAACTACCTCGACCGAACGTTTAAGGATTGCCTCCATTGAATACCCAATTCCAAGATATAGGTGAATTAGAGCTTGTGTCCGAAAATGAAACAGATAAAGGAATACAACCCGAAAATGGTTCGCCAAAAAAGCCCGATACAGGCGAGGTTCCACTTGTAACAGTTACCGTAACCTCATCTGTTTCGGTGCATCCATTATTGTCTGTTACTGTCAGTATATAGGTAGTAGTTATGGTTGGAGAAGCCGATGGGTTGCAAATATTTGCATCAGAAAGGCTTGTGTTAGGCGACCATAAACAACTAATGCCTCCAGTTCCATTTAGATTCGTGCTGTTTCCTTGTTGAATCGAAACATCTGTACCTGCGTTGGCGGTAGGTGGGGGGTTGCAAGGCCCGTTTGTTACTGTTACTGTTATATCATCTGTATCTGTGCATCCGTTGTTATCTGTTACAGTAAGAGTGTAAATCGTTGTGGCAGTTGGTGAGGCTGTTGGAGTACAAGAATTGAAATTGGCCAAATTTGTAGTAGGCGACCACGAACAACTAATGCCTCCTGAACCATTTAGGTTAGTATTATTGCCTTGCTGAATAGAAACGTCTGAACCTGCGTTGGCAATAGGTGGTGTGTTGCATGGGCCGTTTGTAACTGTTACTGTTATATCATCTGTATCGATACATCCGTTGATGTCGGTTATAGTGAGAGTATAGATGGTGGTGGTAGTTGGTAATGCTGTTGGGTTACAAATATTGAAGTTATCCAAATTTGTAGATGGCGACCATGAACAACTGATACCTCCTGAACCATTTAGTTGTGCACTGTTTCCTTGCTGAACGGAAACATCTGTACCTGCGTTAGCTATTGGAGGCGGATTACAAGGGCCGTTCGAAACTGTTACGGTTATATCATCTGTATCGGTACATCCGTTGTTATCTATTACAGTAAGAGTGTAGATTGTGGATGAGGTGGGATTAGCGTTGGTTATATAGTTATTTGGGCTACTTAGATTTGTTATTGGCGACCACGAACAATTAATGCCTCCCGAACCGTTTAGTTGTGTGGTGTTGCCTTGTTGTATCGAAACATCCGTACCTGCGTTGGCGGTAGGGGCAGCTGATTGAGTTAATGTAAAGCTTCCTGTTCCTGTACAAGAGCCTTGGGTTACTGTTACTGAATACGTGTTTGGAGTTGTAACGTTTATTGTTTGGGAGTTTCCGCCTCCTGAACTCCAAGAATATGAATCAAAACCCGAACCTGCATCAAGTGTTGCCGTACCATTAGGACAAAGTGGTGTTGCAGTTATTGAAGGGTTTAAAGAGTTGGATTGTGATACTGTTACAGGTAACGAAGTGCCTGAACAACCGTTTATATCTGTTACTGTAACAGTATATGTTCCAGCGGTAACAGTATTTACTGACGATGATGCGTTTTGTCCACCAGTCCATTGATATTGAGCATAGTTTATGGTTGTACTGAGTGCGGAACTGCTACCTGTACAATATGTTAGTGAACCCGAAATTATAGGTGATGGGTTGGGGTTTACAGTAATGGATTGTGTTGCTGTTCCTGTGCATCCATTTTGTGTAGCAGTATAGGTGATTGCATTTGAACCAATGCTTGCTGTTGATGGGTTAAATGTATTATTTGAAACACCTGAACCGCTGAATGTGCCTCCGCTTACACTTGCCGTTAGTGTTCTTGCGGGGTCGCTTTGGCACATTGAAGCAGATGAGCTTGTAATTGTTGAGTTGGGTGAAGCATTAACAGTAATGTTCTGTGTTGCTGTTCCCGTGCATCCGTTTTGTGTAATGGTATAGGTGATTGTATTTGAACCAATACTTGCTGTTGCTGGGTTAAATGTACTACTTGAAACACCTGAACCGCTAAATGTTCCTCCGCTTATGCTTGCCGTTAACGTTCTTGCAAGGTCGCTTTGGCACATTGAAGCCGATGAACTTGTAATTGTTGGTGAGGGTGAAGTATTAACGGTAATATTTTGATTTGCAGTTCCTGTACATCCGTTTTGGGTAAGTGTATAGGTAATTGCATTCGAACCTATACTTGCCGATGCAGGGCTAAATGTACTACTTGAAACACCCGAACCACTGAATGTACCTCCACTTGGGTTTGCAACTAAACTAAAAGAATTATCATTTTGGCAATATGGCCCCGAATTGCTAGTAATTGTTGGGGTAGGTGTTGCATTAACAATTATGCTTTGGGTTGTTGTACCTGTACATCCGTTTTGAGAAACGGAATATGTAATTGTATTAGAGCCAATAGTTGCGGTTGCAGGGTTAAATGTATTACCTGAAACGCTCGAACCGCTGAAACTACCACCCGAAGGATTAGCTGATAAAGTTACCGAATTTGCGTTTTGACAATATGGCCCCGAACTACTCGTAAATGAAGGACTTGGTGAAGTATTAACTGTAATATTTTGGGTTGTAGTTCCTGTGCATCCGTTTTGTATAACGGTATAGGTAATTGTATTAGAACCGATATTGGCATTTGAAGGATTAAATGAATTGCCCGAAACGCCCGTACCACTGAAAGTGCCTCCACTTATGCTTGCTATAAGAGTTCTTGAAGGGTCGCTTTGGCACATTGAAGCGGATGAACTTGTAATATTGGGCTGTGGTGGTGTAGATGTGTTAATGGTTATTGATGAAGATGAGGTTATGTTACACGAATTTGTTGCGGTTACTGTATAACTTCCAGCCCCAACGCCATTGTAATTTTGACTTGCCGGCCCGTTAGTCCAACTATATGAGTTGTTTGAATCGTAATTGGAAACTGACAAGTCTAAAGTTTGACCTGAGCATACTGAGGTGTTTCCTGTTGAGGTTGAAATGGTTGGGGTGTTTGGCAGGGTGCTGTTTACGGAAATCGTAATAGAATTACTTTGATTCGTAGTTACAGTAGAAGTGCATGAAGAAGTGCTACCTGAATAAGAAATTGTAACATAATATGTACCAGAGCTTGTTACATTTAATGTTGAAGAATTAGACCCAACTTGGTTTCCATTGTTATACCATTTATAGGTAACTATACCTGGCGAAGCAACTGTTTGTGCTGTAGTTGAAAGCGTAACTGACTGACCTGAACAAATTGTTGAGTTACCGCTGTTTGTTACTACGGGAGGAACATGGAAGTAAGAGGTGCTGCTAATGGAACTATAGCAACTTTGTGTCGAACAATCATTGGTTGAATACATATTCCAGCGATATACCATCCCTGCAACCAATTCATTTCCTACTGTAAGTGTTCTTGAGGTATTTGAATTGCAAACATCATAAATAAGGTTTGAAGAACCGTAAGGGTACTTGCTACAAAGTGGTTCATAATAGGACGCAGAAACTCCACTCCAAGTTAGTGTTGCACTGCTTGAAACAGCTGTTCCTGCTCCACAAGTAGATGACCCAAAAGTTTGAGTAGGAGCTGAAGTAGGAGCGGTGCAAGGAGATAAACAACTTGCCCCATTAACTAATCCTGAGTAATAGCTCCAATCCCAATTAATACCCGGGTCTGAATGGGTTTGATTAGGAAACATTTGATGACCTTTTATTTTGATTGAAGTTGATTGTTGGCAAGCACTTGAACTTTGAGAACAAGTGCAGGCTGCCCCTGAATAGCAAGTATTTGTTCCTATTCCGTAACCGCTATTACATATATCTCTAACCAAATTTGCTGAACTACAATACATTGCTTGAGTATACCAACCAGTTTGACTGCAATATCCCTCGTGTTCAATACCAATTGTATATCCATTTTCTGAGCCAACGTGCCACGCTTTATCTGATTCGGATACCATTTGTGTAATTTGACCATCTGAAGAACGAATTACATAATGAGCTGATACCTGTGAAGAGCAATTTTGAAACCAAGAAATTGTTCCAGAATAACTGCCCTCTGTATCATGAATTGTTACAGCGGAAATAGAAACGGTTCTTCCAGAAGTATAATTGCATGTAGCAGCCGGATTTGAAATAGCAGAAGAATAGTCAGTTGAAAGGGGGATTGGATTATTGCCGCCATTACTTTTTGCTGAACCCACATTTTTCTTTTTTTTTATTACAACTTTGGGAGATGTAAGTCTTTCAAACTCGTTAGTTCCAAAAACTTTTTCTATATTAATTTGATATTCAGGGAAAGAATATTTGCCTTGATTATCTGTACTGTTTAAGAATACCAATATGGAATATATATATGAATTTATCGATAAATTATCTTCAATGTTATCAGGCAATTCACTTAACGCTTTGACTACTTCAATATCTTGTAGAAGCGAACTGTTCTCAGAATTTGCCTGTTTTTTCAAGGATGAGTATGCTGATGCAAATGCCAAAATATTTGATTGGGGTGAATTAATTATCTCGCTTGGGTCGTAACCTGAAAGTTGAGACACATATAATAAGTTATTCCTAAAATAATTCTTACCATCAAGCGTAAGCCCCATTACACCGTATGTTTTAGGTAACCCCATACAACTTTCAGGATCGTCAGGTAAATGACTAATATGATTTATTCGTGTCATGGTGAACGATACAGCTTCCAATATGCCTCTTGGTACTGAGGGGTATTGCTCATAAGCATTTTGGAAATATTCTGAAAACGGGTAATTATTTTTTTCAGAAATAGTGTGTTGTTGTAGTTGTTGTGCGAAGCAACTTAGATTTAACAATACAATCGATATTGAAAGAGTAATTTTGTTTTTCATTTTTTTTTAGTGTTGAAATATTTCGACTATGTTTGGTATTAGTTCACAACATTAAATTCAAGTCCTGAAATAAATGCTTTTACATCAGCAACATAGTTGCCCTCAATCAACTTTACGTTATAGCTCCCGCTAGCGACGATGTTCGCTGAACGAGGTTTACTAGCGTGAGCTCCCTCCGGTCGGTTCCTAACCTCGTTCTTTGGACTTTGGGTCTCCCGACCCAAGATAACAAAATTCCATTTTGGAATTGTTAAGTGGGTCAGAGACCACACAGCACAAAGAAAGCGGTTAACTAAACCGCTTTCAGCAACACCCACGCCAGCGGGGTTAGATGTTTTGGCGTGTAGTTGCTTTTTTGTGTCGTCCAATGATTGACGAAGACTGTCTATGCGATGAAGATAAGTCTTCTCTTTTAATAACATTGCTTCTTGAATTTGGAGCAGTTGTTTCGTGCTGTCTTGTCTGTCGAGTGTTTGTTGGGATATTCCTAAGGC
>CANJNG010000114.1 GCA_947475205.1 Bacteroidota bacterium | reverse complement strand
AAGATGCAACTAAGCTCAGATGCTGCTCCTGAGCTTCTTGAAGACCAGGATACCCCGGCATCAGTAGTTTTTAAGATTAATCCGTTTCCGCCAGTAACATAACCCGTTGTATCATCCGTAAAATAAACACTGTTCAGTTTATCAGAAACCCCACTTATCAAACTATTCCAAGTGGATCCGGCATCGGTAGTTTTGAGAATAGTCCCCTGGGCTCCTACAGCATATCCAACTGCATCGGATTGAAAATACACACCATACAAATGTTGGGTGGTATTGCTTGTTAATCCAATCCATTGGGCATTGCCTGTGTCATTCAAGGCAATTAACGCTATTAAGACAATTTCAATTTTTGTTTTCATTGCTCTGTCGCCAGTGATTATAGTGCTGACTCCGCACTTTTTAGTTAGAGCAAAATTGGATGGAAAGAAATACTTAAAACATGATAACTGACAGTAAGAGATATGATATTAATTAGTCGAAAAGAATGGTTTCAAGGATGTATTGTAAAACTGTCACCCCAGCTCAGCCTAGGGTCTATAAGGCTGAGCTTTATGGTCTGGCTCCGCTCGGTATCCAAGGCAATGCAGCATTTACTAACTTCTTTCCTTAAAACGCCATTTATGGTGTAGCAAAAACTCTCGCTGTGCCTAGGGGCTCCCTGCATCCTGAATCCTAGGCCTCAGGCCTACATTTCTATAAAGGCTGAAAGCATTGATTACAAAAACGTAGCCAATGGCGACCCTTAGCAAGGGGTTTTATATGAAAAGCTGATCCAGCAAAAAGCAGAAAACCTTAAGCAATCCACCCAATAAGCGAAATTTCCCTTTATTTTTGTGCCACCTTACTCCTCATCTAACCTAAGCAGTAATCCAACACCAAAGAGAATAATCCAATTACACTTCCCTCAAAACACAACACCTGCATGAAAAAACACCTCGCCACAGTTTCAATCCTATTGCTATCGCTCCATTTCAGCTATAGTCAGTTCTTTACCAATCCTATCCTCACCAGCCCCACAGGGCTTTCCAATCAGGGTTTGGTGGTTTATTACGAAAATCAGGCCGGGCCTTATTCCATCTGGAATCCGGATTCAAACACCACCGAGGTTATTGGTGGCTTGGCTCCGGGCAATGGCATTGGGGGGCAGGCTCGCTTTTCCGATGATGGCAATTTCTTAACCGGAACCAGCCAGGGGCCTCAGGTGCCCGAATTATCGCGGTATAATCGCCTCACCCAGCAATGGACCGCATTGGGCTCGCTGGGTTTTGTGGTGGACAACACTGCCGGAGGCGGGTTTGGAATCTCCGGCGATGGCAACACCCTCGTGGGCCTTTCTTGGGCCGACACTGCGGGCGGTGCGGCTTATGCCCATGCTGTGGCTTGGAACCAAACCGAAGGAATAATGGATTTAGGGAGCCTTTTTGACATTTCGCAAGCCAGCACACGTGCCAATTCCGTGAGCTACGATGGCAGTGTGGTGGTGGGTTGGCAAGATTTTAACGGCCCATGGAAATCGGCCGTGTGGCGGAAAAATCCGGCCGGTGGCTATTTTCAAAACGAATATTTGCTGCTCGATAGCACAGCCAGTGCCACCGACGCATTCAATCAGTTAGGCGAATGTAGCGTTGTTTCATCAAACGGAGTATGGATTGGCGGCTATGGCGATTTTGCCAATAACAACCAACCCTGGATTTGGAGCCAACCAACAGGGGTAATCAATTTGGGAGCCTTGCCCAACACCGGTGCAGGTTTTGTGTCGGGAATAAATACAGATGGCAGCATTGTGGTGGGTTGGTTTGATGGGCAACTGTTTGGCGACCCGCAAACACCTTTTATCTGGACACCTGCCGGTGGCTTGCAAAACTTAAACAGCTATGTGCATACGGTTTGGGGCTTATCCACCGGGGCCATTCAGCTTAGTGCAGCAAATTGCATGTCGGAAAACGGGCAGTTTATTGCAGGATACGGAATTGACACCACAACCTTTGAGGCTGTTACTTTTCGTGTAAGTGCAAATCTTCCCATAGGCATGAAGGATACATACCAAACAGCCGGGATAAACGTATTCCCAAATCCATTTTTATCTCAAACCAACATTGCTTTTAAGGAGGAACAAACCAACACAAGAATAACAATAACCGACTTGGTAGGAAAGGAAATCAAAACCACACACTTTTCAGGCAGGCAGTTTACGCTACAGAATGAAGGCATGTCATCCGGCGTTTACTTCGTTCAAACAACCGACGCAAAGCAGCATAGTTTCATTCAGAAAATTTTAGTGCAATAAAGGGATTTGAAAATTCGTAATTACCTCCGGTGAGGGCTTTGCCGTTCCTAAATCACCGTATCACCATCACCGTCCCCGCATCCTTGTAGTTATTGTCTTCATATTTCTTGCCCGGCCAGAATTCATTGTTTTGAAATTCGGCTTCTATACGCCAAATATATGCCCCTAACTGAACGGGTTGCCCCTGATAGGTGCCATCCCAACTTTCGGCGGGTGAACCATAAAGCAATTTAGTGGATTCAAAAAGCAAATTTCCCCATTTATCCCAAATTGTGAGGTGATAGTTTCTCAACCCTTTTCCTTTGGGAAGGAATACGCCAAATTCACCCTCGCCATCTACTACCAAGGCAGTGGGAACAAACAAATCACCATAGAATTCAACCTTTATGGGTAGGGTTAGCGTGTCTTTACAACCATTAGCCGACGATACATAGAGCGTAATTTCCTGATTTCCCCAGGTGTCGAAATGGTGCGAAAAGGTGTCGTTGGAGGTAGATAAGCTACCATCACCCAATACCCAAATACTGTTGGTTTGGTTAATAGAAGTGTTTTGAAATAAAACCGTTCCGTCAATTTGAGGGGTTGTTTTTACGGTGTAGGTAAAGAGGGCTGTGGGTTTTTCCAGCACATTTATAATGTTCGCTTTGAAAATAGAATCGGTGCAGCCACCCTGTCCGGTAACTTTCAACCAAACCGAATAAGTTCCGGCCGTTTCGTAAGCATAAATAGGGGAGGGGTTGGAGCTAAAGGCATTATCGCCCAATCCCCAAGAAAAGGCAATGGCATTGATACTCGTAGTTTGAAAATTAGCCACGAAAGTTTGGCATCCCTCCACATCGGGAACATTGAAATCCGCTTTCGGAGTGGGGTAAACATTGAAGGTGTCTGAAATAGAATCGCGGCAACCGAAGGAGGAAGTAGCTACTAAGTTCACCACATAATTCCCAACCTGGTTGTAGGTATTGCTTCCGGTTTGTGTTGTTCCGGTTTGTCCATCGCCATAGGTCCATTGAAATTGGCTGCTTCCTGTGCTTTGATTTGGAAATTGCACCGAAGCAGGCGTTACGCAAGACGAATCAACAGAAGTGGTAAATCGTGCTTGAGGAAGTGCGTGAACGGTATAGGGCTGCGTTATGGAATCAGAGCATCCATACTCGCTTGTAACCAATAAAGAAACATTAAAGCTGCCACTATCGGGATAAGTATAATCGGGGTTTTGTGCTGTATCAACCTCAGTATTTCCAAAATTCCAAAGCCAAGAGCTAATGGTGCCGGAAGAAACGATGGAAGAATCTACAAACAATGAAGGTGCGTTTTGGCAAACATCCGTAAAGCTAAAATTTGCAACAGGCACAGGGCGAATAATCACTTGCACCGAATCGGTATCGCTGCAACCTTGGTCACTGATAGCAGAAACGATTACATTAAAAGTATCGGTAGCGAAATAAAGATGTAGCGGGTCGGGTAGGGTAGAGGTGGTGCTGTCGCCAAAGTTCCAATTAATGGAGGTGATGATTCCACTATTAATACTTCCTCCATTTGTAAATTGTGTGGCAATTCCTTCACAATTATTGCTTACAGTTGGCACCAATTGCGGGTTTGGATATACGAACGCTGTATGGTAAACGGTATCAATACAACCATTTTCGGAAGTTGCAATAAGGCCAACACGGTAGCCATTATCCAAAGCATAAAGCACACTTGGATTGGTATCGGTAGAGAATGTACCGTTGGAAAAACTCCAGTTATAGGTCGTATTTAGCGTATCGTTGGTGGTGAGGTTAACGAAATCGGAGAAATTACCCTGACATACCGGAGCCACCGTAAATTCAGGTATTGGGGTTGGAAGTACCGAAATCACAATTGTATCCGAATTGCTGCAAAGCCCTTTACTCACCATTACAATATAGGTGGTAGTGGTGTCGGGGTTGGCTATTGGGTTTGAAATGGAATCATCGCTCAAGCCCAAAGCAGGTGTCCAAACAAAGTTTGTTCCGCCCGAAGCAAGCAGTTGAATGTTTTGTCCGGCACAAAACAGAGCGTCAATCCCAGCAGATACTGGAAATGGAGTAACTATTACCGAATCAGTTCCAATTAATGTGAGCGAACAACCGGTAGCGTTTTGAATTAACAGTTTGGGTAAGAAACTGCCATTGTTAACGTAGGTATGACTGATTGAGGAGGTATTTCCCGTAAAGCCATCCCCAAAATCCCAGGAATAGGTTGAACTGTTGAAGGTATTGGCGGTAAAAGTTACATCGAACGGTGGGCATCCTGTGGTGTCGGGTGTGTAGGAAATGGTTCCGAATGGGCCATTGACAGAAACGACACTATCGATAGTCAAGCTATCGGTGCAGCCATTGTTATCGGTAACGCTTAGGGAAATAGGGAAGTAGCCACTAGTAGTAAAAAGGTGTCCGGGGTTTTGAAGGGCGGAGGTACCACCATCGCTAAAATTCCATTGCCACGCCACAATGTTTGAATTCGATAAATCGGTGAAGTTGGTCAGTATTGGCGGGCAATCTGTAACATTTGGCGATGCAGAAAAATTTACCGTAGGCAAAATAATCTCAATAAAATCGGTTACGAGTTTAGTAGCCGAACAGCCACTGGCATTACTCATCGTTATGCTTACATCATACGTTCCGGCAGCTAAATAGGTGTGCGGAACGTTTGAAGGCGATGAGTTTGATGTAGCACCATCACCAAAATCCCACAAAATTGTAAATCCACCTGCAGAGAAATTCCGGGTGAAAATTACTGCTTGTCCAGGGCATGGCATAGTATCATTCGCCGAAAAACTAGGATTTATCAAAGGCAGAATATGCACTGCATCGGTATCGATTACTGTGGCAGAACAACCCACATTGTCGGTTGCGGTTAATGTAACAGGAAATGTTCCCGAAGTGGTGTAAATATGGGTAGGGCTTTGAGCCGTAGAAGTGCTACCATCGCCAAAGTCCCAAGCCCAAGTTGCAACAGGACTTGCCGATGTGGTGGTATTGGTAAAGGTGGTTATGACTGAATCGCAGAAGAAAGTAGTGTCGGTAGTAAACGAAATTTGAGGCCCACCCACCGTAATGTATTGCGGCATAACAAGGGTATCTCTACAATTTCCAAACCTTAAAATAAGTGTTACATCATAAACCCCCGGTGTGCTATAAATATGCGTAGGGTTGGTAGATGTTGAAGTTGTTCCATCGCCAAAACGCCATGATCTGCCGGTTATTCCTGTTCCCGTAATTTGAAAATGCACACTCAGCGGGGCACATCCCGAAGTGGGTGTTGTGGCTGAAAATGTTGCAGTTTGGTTGGTTATAGATATCGAAAGTGTATCGGCATCGGTGCAGCCTGTGGTGGCATTTGAAACAGTATGAATAACGGTATAAATTCCTGTAGCAGCGTAAGTATGGCTGGGGTCGGGTAGGGTAGAGGTGGAGTTGTCGCCAAAGTTCCAAGTATAGGTTTGGCCTAAAATAGAGGTATCGTTAAACAAAACGGTGAACGGGTTTGCACAATCCTTGGTAAATACCCAATTATTAACCGGCCCATTAACAGTTACATAATTGTTTCTGGTGAGTGTATCTAAGCAGCCATTATTTGAACTAATGAGCATAATGTCCATCCTGCCTGTATCTTCAAAGGTGATGTTTGGATTTTGAAGATTGGATGAACTTTGCCCTTCTACCAACCATTGCCACAAATTAGAATTGGTTGAAGTATTATTAAAATGAATGCTTGCCCCGGCACAAACGGTAAGGAGAGCGGTATTGAAATTGGCGGTTGGTTGCGTAGCTACCACTACCTGCGTAGGATAAGTAAACGTGTTGGTGCATCCCGAAGCATCGGTAACGGTTAAAGTTACGGTATAAGACCCGGCAACAGCATAATTATGGGTAGGATTTTGTTGTGTGGAAGTGGCTCCATCGCCAAAATTCCAATTCCAATTTGTGATGGGTAATGGGCCGGTGCTGCTATCCGAAAAATTAACTTGTACCGGAATACAGGGATAATAGGCCGATATGCCGAAATTGGCAACTGGTGAACTGTTTACTATGTAATCAATACGCCGAAGGGTGTCTCTGCACCCAATGCCGTTGGTAACAATTAACCGCACATCAAAAGCTCCGGCTGTGTTATAAGTTCTGCTGGGGTTGGTTAGGTTTGATGCCCCGTTAAAGAAATTCCATTGGTAAGAAAGTGGTGCAGCCCCTGTGCTGGTATTGGTGAAGTTTACCGTTAAAGGAGGACTACAGGAATGAGTGGGTGTACCCGTAAAATTAGCCACCGGGCTTGGCGAAACGAAAATGTAATTCACCTTGGTGATTGAATCCCTACAGTTTTGCCCGTATATATTTACCAGCTTCACGGTGTAAGTTCCAGGAGCAGAATAAATGTGTGAAGTATTTATCAAAGTATCGGTAGTTCCATCGCCAAAAGTCCATAGAACCTTTTCGGGAAGCGGTGCCGACGTATTTTGGAAGTTGATAGTTACACCTGCACATACCGAAACTGCATCGGCACTGAAGTCGGGTACGGTTTGGCTAATAGCCGTAATGTAGTTTAGTTTAGTTAGCGTGTTGCTGCATCCGCTGGGATAAGTTGCTGTTAGGGTTACGTCATAATTTCCAGCTGCGGCAAAGGTGTGATTCGGGCTGGTTTGTACGGAAGTAGTTCCATCGCCAAAATCCCATAGATAGGTAACTGCTCCGCTTGTGGTGCTTTGGTTGGTAAAATGCGTAGTAAAAGGTTGCGAACAAAGAGCAGTATCGGTGGCCGTAAATGCAGCTACAGGCGAACTGTTATTTGCCGAAATGGTGTTTGGGAAGGTTTGGTTAGCCTGGCAGCCATTGGCATCTGTAACCACCATCGTAACGCCATAATTTCCGGGCGAAGTGTAGCTGTGAGCAATAGTTCCTGCTCCAGAATTACCAATACTTCCATCCCCAAAATCCCACACAATGCTTTGCACTGGAGCAGAGCCTTCAACGCTGGTATTGGTGAAAGTAACATTCACCGGAGGGCAACCCAATAACGGATTGGCGGTGAAACTGGGCTGTGGCGGGGCAAAAACGGTTATATAATCTTGCTTTAACTCTTGGTCGGCATTGACGCCATTGGTTACAGTAAGTGTTACCGAATATTTACCCGGAGTGGTGTAAAGAGCCGATGGATTGGTTTGGGTAGAAAAATTACCGTTGCCTAAATCCCAGGTATAGCTTAATGTGCCACTTCCCGTACTTTGATTAGTGAACTGCACCACAAAAGAGCCGCAGTTGGTTGTAGTGTTTGCCGTAAATGCCGCGGTAACTTGTGCCTCAGAAACATTTAATCCGAACCCTATTAATAGAATGATAATAAATGCTCTCAGCTCAAATACTTTCATAATTCCTTCGCGGCAAATGTAGAAACTGTTTTTGTAGTTTCTATAAACTTATTAGTTTAATGGTTACAGGAATTCGATTAAGGGAGATAATTTACCACAAATTTATAGTTGCCAACAAACAAAATAGATGCAAAAAGTCTTGTAACCACATAGTAGCATAGATAGCATTAGGTTTCACATAGGGAATTCTATGTAAACTATGTTTCTATGTGGTTCAAATATTTTAAATGGGTTTGCCTCATTTTTGCCCAAACCACCACAATCACTTTTTAATTACGTTTGCAGCCGTTTACAAAAACAGACACATGGCAAACATAGAAATGATAATGCCCAAGATGGGAGAAAGCGTGGCGGAAGCCACCATTATTAAATGGACAAAGAATGAAGGAGATAGAATAGAAGCTGATGAAACAGTGCTAGAAATTGCCACTGATAAGGTGGATACTGAAGTGCCGTCGCCGGTTGCCGGAATATTAATTAAACGCCTTTTCAACGAAGGCGATGTGGTACAGGTGGGGAAAGTTATTGCCATAATAGGCAATGAGGCCGTAGCAAGTCCTGCCACGGCCGTTGAAGTAAAAGCAGTGGCTGCCGTGGAAGAAACGGTTGTTACAGCTACAGCTTTAACTACTAATAACGAGGCAATTACTAAAACTTCGGAAAGTGGTAAATTTTATTCGCCTTTAGTGCGAACCATTGCTAAAGAAGAAGGCGTTTCAATGGCTGAATTAGAGGCACTTGCCGGGACGGGAAAAGATGGACGAGTTACCAAGAATGATATTTTAGCGTATTTGCCAAACCGTGGAACCGGGGCAACAAAAGCAGCTCCGGTGGCTAACATTCCGGCCATGCTGATTGAACCACCGAAACAAACTGAAAAGGTGGCTGCAACGCCTGCTGCTCCTCAAGTAATTCAACCGCCGGTAGTTTCTGTTTCGGGAGGCGATGAAATAGTGGAAATGGACAGGATGCGAAAGCTCATTGCCGACCACATGGTAATGAGCAAACATGTTTCGCCACACGTTACCTCATTCGTAGAAGCCGATGTAACCAACCTAGTTCTTTGGAGAGAAAAGGTCAAGGGCGATTTTGAAAAACGCGAAAAGGAAAAACTCACTTTTACGCCCATATTTATTGAAGCCGTAGCTAAAGCCATCAAGGATTTCCCGATGGTGAATGTTAGCGTGGATGGCACTAAAATCATTATTCGCAAAAACATAAATATTGGTATGGCTACTGCTCTGCCATCCGGTAATTTGATTGTTCCTGTAATTAGAAATGCCGACCAAAAGAATTTAGTGGGCTTAACCAAATCTGTTAACGATTTATCGGGACGTGCACGAATTGGTAAACTGTTGCCCGATGAAATTCAGGGTGGTACTTTCACCATTAGCAATGTAGGCACTTTCGGCAATGTGATGGGAACACCCATTATCAATCAACCCCAGGTAGCTATTCTGGCTGTGGGTGCTATTCGTAAAAAGCCAGCTGTACTCGAAACTCCGCAAGGCGATGTTATTGCCATTCGCCACTTTATGTTCCTTTCCCTCAGCTACGACCACCGTGTAGTGGACGGTTCGCTGGGAGGCAGCTTCCTTCGCCGCATTGGCGATTATTTGGAGAAGTTTGACGGGGGGAGGGAAGTTTAAAGGGGTTTAAGGTTTAAAGGGGGGAAGTTTAATTTGATTGCGGTTATCCTCAATTGACACGTATTTCAAGAATGGGCTTACAAGAGGCCTTGGTGTAATTAAAACAATTTCATATTTTGGAGCAGAAACGTTAGCATTCCAAGCCAACGTTTGGGTCCCGCTATCCGTTACAAGTCCGCCCCCCGCACAAAACCCTCCCACTTCGGGCTTTCCACTGCTATCAGGGCTATGCCCGAAAGGACAGCACTTCGCCTTACAGTTCTAAATACCCATTCGGCGGTTAAAAATAGTATTAGCGACCCCCTGAATTAATCTTACCAAAAATCCTCTTCCGCCCAAATTGCACCTGTATTAGCAAGGTGCCAATCGCTCTTCAATACACAATAGAAGGCTATGCTTAGGTTTTGTTCTTTAGCAGTCATTACGTTGCCCCCCCCACAAATAATTAATAATTTTTATGATATTGAAATATACATTACTTTTACCATGTTACTTTTAATCTTTACATAAAAACAAAATGAACAAACTAATTCTCCTCCTAATTATCAATTGTCAATTATTAATTGTCAATTCCAGTGCCCAATCCCTCATTCTTTCCTTTGCCGATGGCAGCACCGAAAGCCATTTGCTGAGTAGCGTAAAAACAATTAGCTACACAGGCGATGTAATGAACGTAAACCTCACAAGTGGCAGCATCTTTAGCTACAATGCCAGCACCATTAAAAAAATGCGGTATGATGTAACCGTTGGCGAAGCCCAACTTGAAACTTTAAACTCCTCACTTTCAACTAAACTTTTCCCCAACCCAACCACCGGGCAATTGACATTGGACAATGGACAATTGTCAATGGGGGAAGTAGCCGTGATGGATGTGTTTGGCCGAAAGGTATGGAGCGGCACACCCCAAAACGGAAGGATAGATTTGAGCACCCTTCCTGCGGGGGCATATTCTTTAAAAACCGAAAATGGAAAAACACAGAAATTAATAATTAATAATTGAAAATTACGAAATACCCATCCGGCGGAAGCCAACATCTAAAATCGATATCTAAAATCGTAAATACAAATAACAATCTAAAACTAAACAAAATGAACACTTTAACCAAAACGCTAAAAACTGCGGTAGCCGCATTTTTAATTATCAATTGTCAATTGTCAATTGTTGCAGTTGCTGCCCAAACCTTTATGAACGTCTATATCTCCGACGGGTCGGTGGTGCAAATAGATATCAGCACGATTGATAGTATTACCTACGAGATAATGACCCCGGGAACCCTCGCCACCATTACCACCACGGGTGTAACGGGTATAAGCGGCCCCAGTGCAATGAGCGGAGGCAATATAACTGCTGATGGCGGTAGCACCATAAGCCACAGAGGCGTATGCTGGGCCACCACCTCCGGCCCCACCACTGCGAACGACACCACGCTTGATGGCACAGGCACCGGCACAGGAAGCTATACCAGCACCTTAACGGGGCTAAGTGCAAACACTACCTATTACGTTAGGGCTTATGCCATAAACAGTGCAGGCACAGCCTACGGCAACGAGGTAAGCTTTACCACAGGCGACATCTATACCATGGGCAGCGGAGTAACCGATATTGACGGCAACTTTTACCCCTCTATTATTTTAGGCACACAGGAATGGATGCAGCAGAATTTGAGGGTTTCAAGGTTTGCTAATGGGGATAGTATAAAGAATGAAACAATTTTACCTAATTGGGATACAACTACTATAGGTCTGTGGGCATTGTATAATAATGACAATAGCTATGATATACCTTATGGAAAGTATTACAATTGGTATGCAGGAACAGATTCAAGAAATGTATGCCCAACAGGGTGGCATGTACCTTCTCAATCAGAATGGCTTACTTTATCAGTAGGTTATATTGGAATTGATGCTGATGCATATATTGAAATCGGCACAAGTCATTGGTTAAGCCCGAATTCCGGTGCAACAAATAGTTCCGGGTTTACAGCAATACCAACTGGTTTATTTACTGGAGCTGGAATAGTGGTGTTTAATACCCAAACTTTATGGATTAGTACTACTGTCAATCCTTCAAATCCTAATCGTTATTATGCCGCAGGAGTAGAACAATACGGATATTTTACAAGTGCCTTAAATACCCCAAAGACACAAGGTGCACCTATTCGATGTTTAAAAGACTAAAAACTAATTTACATAAACGTGAAAAATCTTCTACTAATTCAAACATTACTTTTTTCATTAAATATTTGTACACAAAATCCAATTGAATTAGATATTATGGGGGAAAATGATTAACCTGGTTGTTTTCCAAGCATATACCCAATAGTAACCGTTGAGCGTTTTCCAAATGTTGGGGGGTATTATGATATAGAGGTTTGCATAGATTTATCAAATTCGCCGCCCTGCCTTCAAGATGCCGGACTATCCCCGCTAATCGGAGCGTCTCGCTCCGCTTAGTATCCTAGGCCTCCGGCCTGCATTTTCACGCCACCATCGTGAACTCCAATCCCGCCTCCATCCAGAGAACCCCCAAATGGCTTTGCCCCTGTAAACTTTTCAGCAATAGCGGCAGCAAGCACGAAGGGCTAGCAAAGGGTGTTTGGGTGCTTGATGTCCGCGGTTTCCCCTTCGGCCCAAGCCGTTGGGGAAAATTGCCTAAAAAGTTT
>CANJNG010000113.1 GCA_947475205.1 Bacteroidota bacterium | reverse complement strand
CGACAAGCCTTTTGATGAACCAAAGTACGAACCTGTCCAAAATCCAATTCAGGGGGTTCTTTTTTGAAAATACCTTTTTCAATCCCTGTAGCCCAATCAAATCAACAAATGTTCCGAACTAGAAAATCTTTTAGGACACTATTGATTCATACACTATAATTACGAATACTAACTTCCAAAATTCTGTATAAGCAAACCCCTGACCCATCCATCAGCTTTCTTAAAACCCTTCCCACTGCTGAAATCTAATATTTCAGCCTCCTTAGCTTGGATATTTGTTTGAAAATAGTACTATTTAAAACAAGAGTTATCATTTTTCAAACTAAGAACGAGAATTTCCTACAACATAGTATCATTTTCCAATAAGAATACTAGTATTTCGTAAAATACTTTCATATATTCTAATTAGATAACCTATCTATCATTTGCGAAAGACATATATTCCAATTAGAATATATTTCTTTCGCAATTAATTTTCTTATTTTTCTAATGTATTTAAGGCCTAACGCATATTGTAAATTACTTTTCTAATTAGATATTTTATCTATCGCATTTTATAAATTAATTTTCTTTATAGAATTTTAGAATATCGCAAGCAACATATATACAATCCAATCAGAATTTATATATTTGCAGCATAGAAATACCTTTTTAGATTTCAAAAAACGAGTTCTAACTCCGTACATACCATAAATATATATCGCCGCCTACCTCTCACAGATAGCCAACGCAAATCAGCGTTTGATAAAGCTATTCAAAAACTATCCACTACGGCTGCGGCTAATGTACCATTATTACCCCTAACCATAGATAGGCTGTATGCAATGAATACTCTATTTGATGCACTGCTTAAAGCCCGTACTAATGCCATTACTGCAAGAGTGGGACAAGTGGGGCAGATAAATGAAGCCCGCAAAACGGCCGGCCGATGGATAAGCAGCTTTATTCAATGTTTTAATGAAGCTTGCGACCGCAAGGAACCCGGGTTTAAAATTCAGGACCGGGCAGCTTACAATTTGGAGATATCAAACCGGCAAACGCCCAAGATAAATTCGGATACCATGCTGATGATTTGGGGACCAAACATCATTGGCGGTGAAGCTATCCGGGTTTCGAGTGGTGGCACGCCTATGCCTTTTCCAAGCATTGCTGATTTAACAGCAAAATATACTGCCTAGGAATCCTTGAAAAACGGATTGATTGTGAAAGAGGCTAATGCCGGAAAAGCGATTGGGGATATTTCAAGTATAAGAAAGGCAATTGACAAATTAATTAAGCGAATGTGGGACGAAATTGAGGCTGCACACAGCGAAATGAGCAATGCAGAAACCCGCCGCAATTGGCTTCGCGAGTGGGGTATAATATATGTGAACCGAGGCGAGGTGGTGAGGGTGGACGGCGTGGTAAACCCCACCGCCATAAACGAAGTGCCCGCTTTGGAAGGCATAGAATTAACGCCCGGCCTGAAAATGAAATTCAAAAATCCCATGCCTGCCAAATCGGGCATAGTGCTTACGTTTTATTTTGCCGCCGCCCCGGGTTTGCCACCCGATGAAACTAAGTTTATACAAGTTAGACCCGGCCAAACCAAAGAAATAGCCATTGAAACCATTGGCTACAGCTCAGAAAACGAGTATCTGCTGGTAGAAAATATCTTTGATAATGCAGCTATGTACACGGTGAGTGCACGGGTGGCGTAATGGGAGGGGGCAGGTTGCTGCATTCCATTTCCCCTCGTCTAAAATCTCCCATCCCAAGTCCCCCATCTCAAGTCTAATATCTACTTTCGCCCCTATGGAAATAAACAAACTCCTTGTAGCCAACCGTGGCGAAATAGCTATTCGCGTGTTTCGTGCCGCCGTTGAGCTGGGTATAAAAACCGTGGCGATTTACACCTACGAAGACCGCTATAGCTTGCACCGCTACAAAGCCGACGAAGCCTATCAGGTTGGATTTGATAATGAACCCCTGAAACCCTATTTGGATATTGATGGCATCATCAACCTCGCCAAAGAACATAAGGTAGATGCCATTCATCCCGGCTATGGTTTCCTGAGCGAGAATGCAGAGTTTGCCCGCAAATGTGCCGATAACGGAATCATTTTCGTAGGTCCAAGTCCGGAGGCTATGTTGGCCTTGGGCGATAAAGTTTCGGGCAAGAAAGTAGCCGTAGCACAAGGCGTTCCTATTATTCAAAGTAGCAATGTAAATCTAACCGATTCTACTATTGCCTTGGCCGAAGCCAAACGCATTGGTTTCCCGGTGATGATGAAAGCCGCTTCTGGTGGCGGAGGACGAGGGATGCGGGTAATTCGTAAGGAGGAAGATTTAATTAATTCCTACAACGAATCGAAGCGGGAAGCCCTCAATGCCTTTGGCGACGATACCGTTTTTATTGAGAAGTTTGTAGATAGTCCAAAGCACATCGAAGTGCAGATAGCCGCCGACCAACACGGCAATATGGTTCACTTGTATGAACGCGATTGCAGTGTGCAACGCCGATTTCAGAAAGTGGTGGAAGTGGCACCCGCTCCCGGCCTTCCACAAGAAACGAAAGATAATCTGTATGATTATGCTCTTCGGATATGTCGTGCCGTGAACTACAACAATGTGGGCACAGTGGAGTTTTTGGTTGATAGCGATTTCAATATCTATTTCATAGAGGTGAACCCTCGCATACAGGTGGAGCATACCGTTACCGAAATGGTTACGAATATAGATTTGGTGAAAATTCAGATTCGTGTGGCAATGGGTCACCGCTTGGCAGAAGGCGAAATTGGCATCAACAACCAAGATGCTATCAAAGTTACTGGCTTTGCCATCCAATGCCGAATTACCGCCGAAGACCCCGATAACGATTTCAAACCCGACTATGGAACCGTTACTGCTTACCGCAGTGCTGGAGGTTTCGGCATCCGATTAGATGTGGGAAGTGTGTATCCCGGGGTTCGCATCCCGCCCTATTTCGATTCTTTGTTGGTGAAGGTTTCCGCCCAAAGCCGCACCATGGAAGGCTCAGCACGCAAAATGACCCGCACCTTGCAGGAGTTCCGTATTCGGGGGGTAAAGACCAATATTCAGTTCCTTGAGAATATCGTTAACCACCCCGATTTCATTGCCGGGAAGGCCACGGTAAACTTCATTTCCGAACATCGCGAACTGTTCAAGTTCCGCAAAAAGCAAGACCGCGGCTCCAAAATAATGAAGTACATCGGTGAGGTGATTGTGAACGGTCACCCCGAAGTGAAGTTCAAAGACACCAAGAAGGTGCTGCACAAACCCATCGTTCCCGTTTACGACCACTACGCTCCCTACCCCGATGGCACTAAGCAATTGCTCACCAAACTTGGCCCCGAAGGATTGGCTACCTGGCTAAAGAACGAAAAGAAAATCCACTACACCGACACCACCTTCCGCGACGCACACCAAAGCCTGCTGGCTACCCGTATGCGGACTTATGATATGATAAAGGTGGCTGAAAGTTTTGCTAAGCACCACCCCGAAGTGTTTTCGATGGAAGTGTGGGGCGGTGCTACCTTCGATGTTGCCTTGCGTTTCCTCCACGAAGATCCTTGGGATAGGTTGCGAAAAATCCGTGCAGCTATTCCCAACATTATGCTGCAAATGCTTATACGTGGGGCAAATGGGGTGGGATATTCTTCTTACCCAAACAATCTTGTCGAGCGTTTTGTGATTGAAAGTGCCGAAAACGGGATAGATCTTTTCCGCATCTTCGATTCCCTCAACTGGATAAAAGGCATTGCACCCTGTATTGAGTTTGTGCGTACAAAAACCAATTCCATAGCCGAAGGTTCGCTGTGCTACACTGGCGATATTCTGGATAAAAGCCGTACCAAATACACCCTCGAATACTATCTGCAATTAGCTAAAGATATTGAGAATGCAGGAGCTCATATCCTCGCCATCAAAGACATGGCCGGATTGCTTAAGCCTTATGCAGCTACCATTTTGGTAGAAGCCCTGAAAGACACGGTTAAGATTCCGATTCACCTGCACACCCACGATACATCCTCCTTGCAACCCGCTACCTACCTCAAAGCCATTGAAGCCGGAGTAGATGTGGTAGATGTGGCTTTAGGTGGATTGTCGGGCCTTACTTCCCAACCCAATTTCAATTCTATTGTGGAGATGATGCGTTTCCACGAACGGGAGAATCCCATCAATATTGAGAATCTGAATGCCTTCTCCAACTACTTTGAAGTGGTGCGTGAATACTATTATCCCTTTGAAAGTGGATTGAAAGCCAGCACTGCCGAAGTATTCAAACACGAGATTCCTGGAGGACAATATACCAACCTTCGCCCACAAGCCGAGGCATTGGGCCTTGGCGATAAGTTCGATTTGATTAAAAAAACCTTTGAGGAAGTGAATGTATTGTTTGGCGATATTGTTAAAGTTACCCCCAGCTCGAAAGTAGTGGGAGACATGGCTCAATACCTCGTGGCAAACAACCTCAGCACGCAGGATGTGCTTAGCAAAGGCGACCAGATAAACTTCCCCGAAAGCGTGGTGTCGTTCTTTCAAGGGGAGATAGGACAACCCACCGGAGGATTCCCAAAAGCCCTGCAAAAGATTATCATCAAAGATCGTACTGCCCTCACTGTGCACCCTAATGAGGTTGTTCCCCCTATTGATATTGATCAGGATTTTGAAGAGTTCATAATCAAATTTGATTCTACGCTTGAGATCACCGATTACCTGTCTTACAAGATGTTCCCCAAGGTGTTCGAGGAATATTACCGCTTCCGCAAAGAGTTTGGCGATGTGAGTATTCTGCCTACCAAGAACTTCTTCTTTGGCCTCGAAAACAGGGAAGAAACCAGTGTAGAAGTGAAAGAAGGCATGAGTATTCTGCTTCGCCTAATGAGCGTTTCCGAACCCGACGAGAATGGCCTCCGCAATGTGTTTTTCCGCCTAAATGGCCAAACCCGCAGCGTAGAAATCCTCGACCGGGCTTTGAACATATTGAAGTACGAAAACCCAAAGATTGACCGCACTAACCCCGAACATATTGGTGCTCCACTGCAAGGACTATTGAGTAAAATCTTTGTAAAGAAAGGCCAAAGCGTGCAAAAGAACGAACCGCTCTTTGTGATAGAAGCTATGAAGATGGAAACCACCATCACCGCCCACACTTACCTCACCATCAAAGATATTTTCTTGCAAGAAAACACCTTTGTGAATACGGATGATTTGGTGATGGGGGGAGTGTAGATATTATTGGGAGATGGAATGATAGAGAATCTTCTTACTTTTGATTCAATTTAAAATATGATTCATTCAACCTTGCTGCCTTATCTGCCTTTTGTGATTGAGTTATTCAAAACACATAAAGTTCTTAATGCTTATGTATTTGGCTCGGCTGTAACTGAACATTTTTCTGAAGATAGCGATGTGGATTTTGTGGTAAATTTCCATAATGACCTAAAACCTCTTGAAAAAGGTGAGTTGTGGTGGGATTTATATTATGCACTGAAAGACGGCCTAAACCGTGAAGTAGATTTAATAACCGAATCGTCATTGAAGAATCCCTATTTTGTTGAGGAACTTAATGAAACTAAAGTGAAAATATATGGATAGAACAGTTAAGAAATGGTTATTCGATATACTGCTTAGTATTGAACGTATCGACACTTTTATTGGCTCTCCAAAGTTGTTTGACAATTATCAAAACAACATTCAACTTCAACAGGCAGTAGAGCGAAATCTTGAGATTATTGGTGAAGCAATGTCAAAGATACTTAATCGCTTTCCGGAAATAGCGATTACCCAAGCTCGAAAGATTGTAGATACTCGAAACAAAATTATTCATGGTTACGATGAAATTGAACCCGAAAACATTTGGGCAATCATAATTAATCATCTTCCCGTTTTAAAACAAGAGGTGGAGAAATTGCTTACCGAAACTGAAAAAGAGGATTAAAGTTTATCAGGCCATGAAGATGGAAACCACCATCACCGCCCACACTTACCTCACCATCAAAGATATTTTCTTGCAGGAAAACACTTTTGTGAATACGGATGATTTGGTGATGGGGGGAGTGTGAATGAATTTCTTTTTACTTTTACATTATGAAAACAGCATCTCTCAAAATCCAGATTAACACTTTGCCCAAAAATCTTAGGCAGGAAGTGGCAGATTTCGTTGCATTCTTAAAAAGCAAGGCGAACCCCAACTCTCAATTAAAAGAGCGGGAATTTGGTTATGCCAAGGGTAAAATCACAATCTCCGAAGATTTTGATGAACCCTTGGATGAATTTAAGAATTACGCTTAATGGATTTCTTGCTCGACACCCATACCTATTTGTGGTTTGTTTCTGGGGATAACCAATTGCCACTTTCTGTTTCAACGAAAATCAAAAACCTAAATCAACCATGCTGTATAAGCATAGCCAGTTTTTGGGAGATTACCATTAAACAACAAATTGGCAAACTTAACCTCGATATGCCTCTCGAAGAATTGTTTGAGTTTGCCGTTCGCAACCAAATTGAAGTTTTAGATATAACCTTAGACCATTTGTTAGTATTATCAAGTTTAGACAGTTTTCACAACGACCCATTTGATAGGCTGATTATCGCACAAGCCATTTCAGAAGATTATACGGTATTAACCATCGATGGTATTTTTGAGAAATATCCAGTTAAACAACAGTGGAAATAACGATTCGGACAGTTTTAACCAAGTTATAATAAATGTATCGCTTTCGTTTTGTTTATGTGCTTTTAAAAAGCATTCTTTCAAAGGGCAAAAACTTATTAGATGATTTTGAGCTTCGATTTATAGCCCTACCGTTTATTGATACCGACTTTTCACGCCTCTTTACACAAACATACGCTTTGTATATGGGTTTGGCTCGTTGGAACTTTATGTTCAATTCCGAATTTAAAACAGTGGCCATCAAAAAGGCTTGGGTGCCGGTTACCACTGCCGAAACAATGAAGTATAAAAAATCCATCAAGGCGTTTAGCCGTGTGAGGTTGGTTACCCGTTTGGTGTATTGGAACGACCGTAGGTTCTATTTAGAACACATCTTTTATGTGGAAGGTGAGGAATGTGCACATACTTATATTGAAGGCTTAGTCCGCAGTCCTCAAGGGCATTTAAAGCCAACCGAAGTATTCAAAGCATTAGGAGTTACACTAGAATCGCCTCCATTACCCGAAAAACTTCAGGGTTGGGTTGATTCAATTTCGGAAATGTAAAGCTTTGGTGGGTTGGGGTAGGGAATTTAATGGAACCACTCTTAAAGTGGTAATCCTAATTTTATCTACGGCCGCTTTAGGCACTATAAATTCTAAATCTGTATAATTACGAAATTTTTTTCAGACAGATTTTCCACCTTTATACTTACAAAAGGTATTCCATCTATATTTGCCCCTGAAAACCCAGCTGATTTTTTTATTGAAGTCATTCATCGGAATGTAAAAACCAATTGCTAATCAGAAGGTTTCAACCCCAATTGCAGACGAATCGAAATGCCAACACTCTATAATAGAATCTCCACTATTTGTAAGCTTATCGGCATTTCAATATTTGTTTTCCTGCATCAGGCTGCGGCACAAACTTTATCTGTTACCCCATCGGTAACCAACACGGATGTAGAAAATGCGGTAAACAATAATCTTTTTGGAGGCTGTATTACGGCCAGCAACATTGCCTTTACAGGATTTCCGAATGCTGTAGGAAGTTTTACGGGTGGCACACCGTCCGTTGGATTTCCTACCGGAATAGTATTGACTACCGGGCTTTCTAATTACGCTCTTGGCCCTAACAACTCTGTTAACCGAACCTCCAACAATTTTGAACTTGGCGACAGCGATATAGATTTCTATGTATTTGGCGATTCTACTATTTCTGTCACTAATGATGCTACTTCAATTGAATTCGACTTTGTCCCGCTTTCCGATACCGTTTCTTTTACCTACGTTTGGGCATCGGAAGAATATCCTGAGTATGTGAATTCGGGGTATAATGATGCCTTTGCTTTCTTCCTGAGTGGTGGTCCTACAAATATGCCTCCAACCAATATTGCTCTAGTTCCAGGCCAAGTTATTCCGGTTACGATTAATAATGTAAACCAATTGCTTAATTCGCAATATTTCAACAACAATACAGGTGGAATGCTTTTGCAATATGATGGTTACACTGTTCCGCTCGATGCCGTGGCTCAGGTTGTCCCCTGCCAAAGTTACCACATCAAATTAGTAGTGGCCGATGTTGGCGACCGCAATTATGATAGTGCCGTATTTCTGAAATTTGGGAGTTTCTCATCAGGTTCGGGCGTTACAGTTTCGTCGAACGTAACAAGTACCAATACTACCAGTATTAATGAAGGCTGCAATGATGGTGTGTTTACCTTTTCTCGCGACCCTGCCGGAGATTTAACTCAGGCTCAATTAGTAACCTATACTATTTCGGGAACAGCCACTTCGGGAACAGATTACACAGCCTTGCCATCCACCGTTACCATCCCCGCCGGACAATCATCGGTTACAATTAACCTTGCTACCACAGGTGATGCTCTTGCCGAAGGAAACGAAACCATTGTTATTACACTTGATGCTTCTGGCTGTAGTTGCAATAGTGTACCGCCCGCAGCTACCATAACCATTGTAAATAGCAACGGCGGTTCTGCTACTATTTCAGGGGCAACTACAGTTTGCAGCGGTCAAAGTGCTACGCTTACCGCCAGCGGTGGTGCAGGTGCAACATATTCTTGGAATCCGGGAGGAGCTACCAGTTCATCAATTGTTGTAAGTCCTGCAAGTACTACAACCTATACAGTTGCGGTTACGGGCGGATGCGGGGTTTCAAATCTTTCGGCTATAGTGAGTGTATTGAGTTCATCGGCAACGTTTACGGCAAGTGCAAACCAATGTCTTCAAAATAATTCTTTTACATTTACCAATACAGGGGCAACGGGTGCAGGATTGACATTTGGTTGGGATTTTGGCGATGGAACTACTTCTACATTAGAAAATGCTACACATTCATACGCCACTGCTTCCATATTCACGGTTACGCATACCATTTCCTCACCAGGAGGTTGTTCGGCAAGCAGTACGCAAACTGTAACCGTTACAAATAATCCGACAATAGGCGTTACCACAACAAATAGCCAGTGTGCATCGGCCACCGGAAGTGCAACCGCTACTGTTAGCGGTGCAGTGGGTGCTGTAACATATTCCTGGAACACTACTCCGGTTCAAACTACAGCAACAGCCTCTAATATTGTTGGGGGTGCTTACACAGTTACGGTAACTTCGGCGGGTGGCTGCACAACTTCTGCTTCGGGAACGGTAACTTCCATTTCATCCATTCAAGGGGCAATAACAGCAACTACTCAGGCCAATTGCGGGGGTGGAGCCAACGGAACAGCCACGGCACAAGGAAGCAACGGCATTGCACCGTATTCATATTTTTGGAACACCTTTCCGGCTCAGTTTACGCAAACAGCCGTTGGGCTTGCTGCAGGAACTTATACGGCAACCATTACCGATGCTTCGGGATGCGTAACCACTGCCGATGCCACAGTGGGGCAATCAACCGTTTTAACTGTAAATACCACCGGAACAAATATTACTTGCAACGGCGGAACAAATGGCACGGCATCAGCATTTCCACAAGGTGGAACATTGCCTTACACTGTTTCGTGGAGCAACAATGGCAGCTTGGCAACCATCAGCAGCCTCACTGCCGGAACATATACAGTTACCATTAATGACAATGGCGGATGTAGTGGAACTTCTTCGGTTACGCTTACAGAACCTACTGCTATAACGGCAACGGTAAGCACAACACCCATAAGTTGTGTAGGTGTTAATGACGGCACAGCTACTGCTACAGTTTTAGGTGGGCAAACACCTTATTCGTATTTGTGGGGAACGGGTGAAATTACTCAAACCATTTCGGCACAGTCGGGCGGAAGTGTTAGCGTAACTGCCACTGATGCTCAAGGATGCACTGCCACCGCATCGGGAAATATTGCTACTTCTGCAGCACTCACTGCAACTATATCTTCCATTACCGATGCGACCTGTTTCGGACAGAACAACGGTGCTGCAACAGTTTCGGTTTCGGGAGGAACAACGCCCTATTCCTATTCATGGTCGAACGGACAAACGGTGGCTTCGGCCAATAATTTGGTAGCAAGTCATTATCCGGTTATTGTAACCGATGCCCATGGCTGCAAGGATACTGTTGTGGCCTTTGTCGGATCTCCGCCTCAGCTTATTGCGGCCATTGCCACTTTTTCAGATGTAACTTGTAATGGCACTAATAATGGCACTGCAGAATCGCAAGCATCGGGTGGGGTTTCACCTTATACCTATTCATGGAATAATGGTCCAACAACTTCGGGAGTAGCGAATTTAAGTCCCGGAACTTATACGGTTACCATTACCGATTCAGTGGGCTGCCAAGCTTCAACAAATGTAAGTATTACTAATTCTCCGGGAATTTCCATAACTACCACCACAGTGGATGCTACTTGTTTCGGATTGGCAAACGGTTCAGCAACAGCTTCTGGTTTAAATGGTCAACCTCCCTTTACGTATTCTTGGACCGGGAATTTGAATGGCAGTGCAGTCACCAATCTTGCTGCCGGAAATTATACTGTTACAGCTACCGATTTCAATACCTGTATAGGTTCAACAACAATTACTATTAATGAACCACCGGGGTTGAATGTTGCTATTACAGCTACCACAAACTCGACCTGCCCAGGGACTCCTGATGGCAGTACCACAGCCTTGGCTTCAAACGGAACGTCCCCTTACAATTATCAATGGAGCAATGGCCAGAACCTAGCAATTGCTACTGCCCTCGATACGGGAACTTACACCGTTACAGCTACCGATTTCAAGGGGTGTACCACTACCGCCACTTCTGTAATTACTGCTCCGAATGCCGTTAGTGGAGTAATTTCAGTCCTTAATAATGTATCCTGTTTTGGAGGAACTAATGGACAGTTGCAAGTTGCACCATCGGGAGGAAATGGCACTTACACTTATATGTGGGATAACGGACAAACTACCGCAACTGCAACGGGATTAGCTGTTGGAGTTCATTCTGTAGATGTTTCAGATAGTAATGGTTGCCAATCCACAGTTTCAGGAAATATAACACAGCCCGGAGCTATTGTACTTTCTTTTTCAGCCAATCAATCGGTGAGCTGTAATGGTTTGTCTGATGGAAGCGTTACTGCAAATCCATCGGGAGGAAGTTTACCTTATACTTATTTGTGGGGGAATAATCAAAGCACGCCCATTGCTAACGGACTTGCAGCAGGAATGGTAAGTGTTACGATTACCGATAATAATGGCTGTACTAAAACTGATTCTGTTGCTATTGCTGAACCGACTTTGCTCACTGTTTCATCTATAAATATTAATCAAGTGTTATGTTTTAATGATTCTAACGGATCAGAAGGAATTACGGTTGGGGGCGGCATTACTCCCTATACTTTCCTTTGGAGCAATGGCGATATACATCAGGTAGCGGATAGTTTGAGTGCAGGCAATTATTCCATTACAGTTACTGATAATATTGGCTGCACAGCTACAAATAATTTTCAAATCACCCAACCTACCCAGCTTCAATTAACCCTGACAGGCACTTTGGCTGCACAATGTTTCAATTCGCATTCGGGCGAGGCTTATGTTGCGGCAAGCGGCGGAATTGCTCCTTATAATTTTGTGTGGAATAATGGCGAAACGGGCGATTCTGCTTTTGCCCTCATTCCCGGAATCCAAATAGCTACCGTAGTGGATTCTAACGGATGCAGCACTCAATTGAACGTTACAATTAGTTCGCCCCCTGCTATCATGATTGATTTTGTAACGCTAAGCAATCCGCTTTGTGCTTCCGATAGTTCGGGGTCAATAACGATTGCGGTGTCGGGTGGAATTTCGCCCTATCATGCTTCTTGGGATAATGGCGATACCAATTTGATAAATGACACGCTTCGTGCAGGGAATTATTCGGTTTTAATCACCGATGCTGCCGGATGTCCTGCATTAGCCGACACCTTTTTGAACGACCCGCCGCCGATGTACACCGATGTGTTTTTTACAACTAACGTTTCCTGTTTTGGTGCAGCAGACGGAGTAGCCGAAGTGCACTTGAAGGGCGGAACTTTGCCTTATACCTTCCTGTGGAGTAATG
>CANJNG010000112.1 GCA_947475205.1 Bacteroidota bacterium | reverse complement strand
TAGGTTAAATTTAAGTATTTTTCTTTACACAAAAATATTACACCAACCTCGTCCCTTCGGCATTCATTCCTGAAATAAAAACATCGCTGATTAAGCCTTGATTCATAAATACAGTGTGAATATTTGCCGCTATTTCCTTAGCTAGAATTTCGCCTTTGCACAACGCAAATACTGAAGGACCTGAACCTGAAATTCCGCAAGCAATAGCCCCTGCTTCAAGAGCTGCTTTTTTAAATGCATCGAAGCCTGGGATGAGTTGTGTGCGATATGGCTCTGCCAACACGTCTGAAATAGATCTACCAATTAGTTCGTAATCTTTTTGCCAAAGTCCTGCTATTAAGCCGGCTGCATTTCCTGCTTGGGTAATAGCATTATGCATAGAAACTTCCCGGGGAAGCACTTTCCGGGAATCAGATGTTTTTAGTTCTATATGTGGATGGACAACTACCGCATACAAATCAGCGGGAAAGGGTAATGCAACAATGTCTAAGGGACTGTAGCTGCGAATAAGTACAAAGCCGCCCAGTAAAGACGGTCCAACATTATCGGCGTGAGCAGCACCGCAGGCCACCCGCTCGCCTTCCATTGCAAACGGTATCAATTGAAGTGTGCTAAACGGACTTCCCAACAATGAATTTGCAGCAAATACCGCTGCTGCCGCACTTGCCGCACTGCTTCCCATTCCACTGCCCAATGGCATATTTTTCTCCAATTCAATTAAATAGTCGGAAGGCTTTTTGCTACATGCTATAAATAGAAAATCGGCAGCCACGCTGGAAGTGTTTTTTGCACGTTCAGCAGGAATGAGTTGAGCATAAGCCCCGGTCATTTTCACTAAACTATTATCTGTATCGGGGCTAAATGTTACCCGAACATTATCGCCACTTCCGTTGATAGCGAAACCCATAATATCGAAACCACTGCCAACATTAGCAACAGTGGCAGGTGCAAAAGCCGTTTTAGAAAGAGAAAAATCAGACAAAATAGATGTTTAGGACAAAAGTACATCGGGCATAGAACAAATTTCCCTTTGTGTCAAAATTTCTCAATTATTCAAATGAGCTTTTGTTTTTTCGGCTATATATTGGTTTGTATATCTTTGAAGCCTGTATTGGCTTGTAAACTCATCACCATTTTCATATTTATAGTGTTAATTTTTAAGTATATCTCCCTATGAAACCCAATTACATTACCCTTTCCATCCCGGTTTTCTTTATTTTAATTGGTGTAGAATTATTTGTAAGCTGGCTAAAAGGCCGAAGCTATTATCGGCTGAACGATGCCATTGCAAACCTTAGTCAGGGAATTGGCCAACAGGTAACGGGCATTTTCTTTAAAACCATGTTGGCCTTTGGGTACGTTTATTTATACAATAACTACAGGCTAACTACAGTTCCGGGTACTTTGCTAAACTGGGTAATTCTTATACTCGGAGTGGACTTTTTCTACTATTGGTTTCACCGGATGAGCCACGAAATTAATGCTATGTGGGCTGCACATATTGTACATCACCAAAGCGAAGACTATAACCTTAGTGTGGCCTTGCGGCAAAGCTGGTTTCAGAGTTTTTTCTCATTTGGATTTTATCTCCCGCTGGCCATTGTGGGTTTCGACCCAATAATGTTTGCTACTGTGAGTTCATTTAATACGCTTTATCAATTTTGGATTCATACCGAAACCATAGGCAAACTGGGTCCCCTGGAATGGGTATTTAATACGCCGAGCCATCATCGGGTACATCATGGTAGCAATCCTAAATACATTGATAAAAACCATGCAGGTTCGCTCATTATTTGGGACAGGATGTTTGGTACATTTCAGGAAGAGGATGAAAAAGTGTATTATGGAATCACCACCCCCTTAAACAGTTGGAATCCTATATGGGCTAACTTTCATTACTGGGTTGAACTTTGGAATTTGGCTAAACGCAGTCATGGTCTAAAAAACAAAATTCTTGTTTTCATTAAGCCTCCGGGTTGGCAACCTGCCGAACTTGGTGGAATTCAGCATCCGAAAGAAATTGATATTTCACATTACCACAAGTATAATCTAATAAACGAAAAAATATTGAATATTTATGCCTTCGTTCAGTTCGTTTTGATTTTGGTTATAGCCTCGGTGTTGCTATTTTTTGAAAGCAAATTGCAGTATTGGCAAATAGTGTCGATGGTGGCGGTTATTATTGCCGGACTAACAAGTATTGGTGGCTATTTTGAAAACAAGAACTGGGCTTTTGGGTTAGATAATATAAGATTAGTGGCTTCAAGCTATTTAATGAGCACAATGCCTTTTCCGTGGTTGCGGGCGGTGATGTTTTTATTTGTGTTTTCGCAGATTTGGATGGTGATTTTGATGTTTAAGCACCTGAAAAGGCAGAAAGGAAATTCAGGACAGACTGTTTCGGGGACTGCTAAGAGCGTATGACCACGCGAGAACTTTTTTACAGACATTTAGGGCAAACCTCACCCTTTCCGCTTGCTTTGGAAATAAGTAAAGCTGAAGGAATTTACTTATATGATTCAGGCGGTAATCGGCTCACCGACCTCATTAGTGGAATTGCCGTAAGCAGTGTTGGTCATTGCCATCCTAAAGTTGTGGAAGCCATAACCCATCAGGCACAAACTTATATGCACACTATGGTGTATGGCGAATATGTGCAAAGCCCGCAGGTAATGCTTGCGAAACGTTTAGCCTCGCTTTTGCCTGAATCATTAAACAATGTTTATTTAGTGAATTCGGGAGCAGAAGCAATAGATGGGGCAATGAAATTAGCGAAACGCTTAACCCATCGCACCGAGATTATCTCTTTCAAGAATGCCTATCATGGTAGCACACAAGGAGCTTTAAGCATTATGGGAAGTGAAAAGTTTAAACAGGCATTTCGCCCTTTGCTACCCGACACAAAACTTATAGAATTCAATAATGAAGAAGACCTGAGTAAAATTACTCACCGAACCGCCTGTGTGGTAATAGAACCCATTCAAGGCGAAGCTGGAGTAATAAAACCCGAGAATGATTTCCTGCTAAGGGTAAGAAACCGTTGCCGGGAAGTTGGGGCTTTAATGATTTTGGATGAAATTCAAACAGGTTGTGGCCGCACAGGCACTATGTGGGCTTTTGAACAATATAACTTTGTACCTGATATTCTATGTTTGGCGAAAGCTCTAGGTGGAGGTTTGCCCATTGGAGCTTTTATAGCTTCCCAAAGTCTGATGTCGGCACTTACTTTTGAGCCAATTTTAGGCCATATAACCACTTTTGGCGGAAATCCGGTGTGTTGTGCGGCTGCATTAGCTGTTTTAGATATTATTGTAGAAGGAAATTTGCATACTGAAGCCAAAAAGAAAGGCGAACGGTTTATAAAACAGCTTAGCTCTCATAAATTTGAGAAAATCAGGGGTAGCGGTTTAATGTTTGCTGTGCCAATGGGAAGCAATGCTCAAACACTTGATTTCATTACCAAAGCATTATCCAAAGGAATTATTACCGACTGGTTTTTATTTGCCGATGATTGCCTTCGTATTTGTCCGCCACTCACTATTTCAAATCAGGAAATTGATGAAGTGTGTGAGATTTTAAATGGAATTTGATTAGCTAAATCAGAATTGGCTAAACCTGCTATTATATGATATACTATTTCGAGCAAAATCATGGTGTTAAATTCTTTAATAGACCTTTGCCTATCACGATTTCATTTGGGATAAGAATTTGTTCTTCCAAACTGCAATTACATATGAGATAATTAATTGCGTCACTTATAACCAAAATAGAAATATTGGCAACTGTGCAAAAAGGTTATTAGAATATTTCCCAAACAAAAACGCCCCCAATCTCTTGGAGGCGTTTTTGTTTTAAAAGAACTTTAGATATATTATTTCTTCAATAATTTATCGCCGCCACCAAATTCAATTACGATAGGCGTTGCTACGAAAATAGAAGAATACGTTCCTACTACTACCCCTATTAGCATTGCGAAGGCAAAACCACGAATAGTTTCTCCACCGAAGATGAATAGCACTAACAGCACTAAAAATGCAGTTAAAGATGTGATTACAGTACGGCTAAGGGTGTTGTTACAGGCTTCGTTAATGGTATCTTCCAGTGAGCGGTTCTTCACTATACGTTCGTTCATATACTCACGAATACGGTCAAACACGATTACCGTATCGTTGATTGAGAACCCGATAACAGTTAAAATAGCCGCTATGAAGGCTTGGTCGATTTCTAAGGTGAAAGGAACTACACCGTGAAGTAATGTAAAGGCTGTAAGTACCATCAATACATCGTGGAAAAGAGCAACAACTGCACCTAAACCAAATTGCCATTTACGGAAACGAACCAAGATGTATAAGAATATCCCAATCAAAGAAAATAGCACCGCCCAAATAGCCGAGAACTTAATGTCGTTAGCCACAGTTGGTCCAACTTTTTGTGAAGTAAGGATTTCATATTTTGTGTTAGGTAGTTTGGCTAAACCTTCTTTTAGCTTGTTTTCTACTTCGCTGTCGGTAGCTTGATTATCGTCTCCAATTTTATAGGAAGTGATAATTTTCATTTGAGTTGCACTACCAAATGATTTTAATTGCGGAGCTACGTTATCAAACAATGGTGTCAATACATCTGAAAGTTCAGGAACAGAAACCTCTCTATCGAAACGAACTGTGTAAGAACGTCCTCCTTCAAAGTCAACACCGAAAGTAAAGCCACGGGTAAACATCGAAACAATTCCTATTCCAATAAAGGCCCAAGTTGCAAAAAGGAAAATACGGCGTTTGCCTACGAAATCAATTTTTAAACCTTGAAGCATATTAGCACTCCAAGGAAGTGAGAATTTGATAGCCATATTGCGACCCAACATTGCTTCGTAAATTAAGCGAGAGATGAAGATAGAAGCAAACATGGAACAGCAAATACCAATAATGGTAGTAGTTGCAAAGCCTTGAATTGGCCCCGAACCGAAGATATAAAGGATAATTGCAGTAAGTAACGATGTTAAGTTGGAGTCGATAATGGATGCATAAGCGTGAGAATATCCATCGGCGATGGCTAAACGCAAACCGCTACCTCGGCGAAGCTCTTCTCGGATACGCTCGAAGATAAGTACGTTAGCATCTACCGATACACCAATAATAAACACGATACCAGCAATACCGGGCAATGTTAAAACTGCACCAAGTGATGCAAGCACACCGAAGATGAAGAAAATGTTTACAAGCAAGGCGATGTTTGCCACAAATCCGGCGTTGTTATAATACAACACCATGAAGATGACGATGGCCAAGATTGCACCTATAAATGCCCATGTGCCGGATGTGATAGCTTCTTGTCCCAATGATGGTCCAACGATGGCTTCTTCCACAATTCTTGCCGGAGCAGGAAGCTTACCCGCTTCTAATTTATTGGCTAAGTCTTTTGCTTCTTCTACGGTGAAGCTTCCCGATATTGAAGAGCGGCCACCAGAGATTTCACTTTGAACGGTTGGGAAAGAATATACAAAACCGTCAAGTGTAATAGCAATTGATTTGCCGATGTTTTCGCCAGTTAAGCGTTTCCAAGTGTTTGCACCTTCTTGGTTCATGGTCATGGAAACCTCGGGTTTGTTCGACACTTGGTCAAGTTCCATACGAGCCGATTTAATAGCACTACCATCTAAAGGTGGTAAATCTTTTCCTTTTAAGGCTACTAATTGAAGTGTGGTCTTGTCTTTATCGGCAGCAGTCCCTGTCCAAGCGAAACGGCAATCGCGGGGGAATTTTTGTTTAACCTGTGGAATAGACAGGTAGCTATTAACTTTAGCAGTATCTCGAATCAGAGCATATCCAACAACCGGGCCTTCACTTTTCATAGCCTGACCTTTTTCGTTTTGGTAATAAGCACGACCCAACACTAAGAATAGAGGGTTTTCTTTACGAGCTTTTTCACGCATTGCAACGCTGTCGGTTGAAGCAGCTTTGGTAGAATCGTTTGAAGCCTTTGCCAATAATGGGTTAGCAGATGTGTCCTTTTTAGCTTCTTCGGCTTTGGCGTTAGTTTTAGTATCGGTTTTGGTGGAATCAACAGCCACTGTGTCGGTAGCCGATTTGCCATCTAATGAAAGACGAACGATTTCGTTAGCTTCATCAAATTTCTCAAAAATATCTACATTATTATATGTCTCCCAAAATTCGAGTTGAGCAGTTCCTTGTAAAAGTTTACGAACACGTTCCGGTTCTTTCACACCGGGAAGTTCAATAAGGATTCGGCCAGAATTGCCCAAACGTTGAATGTTTGGCTGAGTAACACCGAATTTATCGATACGGGTACGCAATACGTTGAAGGATTGGTCAATTGCAGCTTGTGATTCAGTTTTAAGAATAGCTATAACTTCATCGTTTGTGCTTTGAGTAGTAACGCCTTTATCTTTTAAGGTATAACCAAAAATGGCGGGTGAAGCCAAACGTGCCGATGGTGCAACTTCTTTAAAGGTTTTACCAAAAATGGTAATGAAATCTTCTTGCGATACCTTTTGTGTTTCAGTAGCCTTAGCTAGTGCTTTGTTGAAATCGGCATCGGGTGAATTATTGGAAAGTGAACGCAATAAATCAGGAATAGAAACTTCCATTGTTACGTTCATCCCGCCTTTAAGGTCAAGTCCCAAAGGAAGTTCGCGTTCTTTGCATTGGCGATAAGTGTATTCGGTGAAGCCGAGGTTATAAACCACTTGGCTTTGCATACTATCTAAGTAGCGGCGTTCTTTGTCGGCATCCTTTCCGGCGTATTCTTTAGCATCCTTTTCTACTGAGTTTGTAAACCAAGTAAAGCTAAGTGAATAAAGACAAACAATGGCAAAAATGATTGTGAAAAATTGAATCGTTCCCTTCTGTTGCATTAGTGTTAAAATTAAACTATATAGGTATTTTTTTGAGGGTGCAAACCTAAATGAATTTCTATTACGAAAAACAAGGGATATTTTTTAGTAAAATTGGAATTACTTTGTGTGATAAAACACGCTAATCCTTATTAATATCGAAGGTTTGCAGCCTTAGAGATACTAAACACCCTTAAAAATAAATCTCACAATTTATTCACAAGAAATTTACAATGGAAATCTTCTTAATAGCAAAATGGGCATTCATTCCCCCCTATTCCTTATCAAACCTATACACATTCTGCACGCTTTTCACTTTTTTTAGGTTATTGATAAGCGTTGTCAAGTGGTTGGTATCTTGCACATATACTTGAATCATTCCTTCAAAAATACCGTCGTTGCTATCAAAGCTAATGCTACGCATATTTACAAGGTGGTCGTTTGAAATTACTTTCGTTATGTTGTTCACAATCCCTACATCATCGGTTCCCGTAACTTTTAGGCCGGCCAAAAATGAGATAGATTCTTTGCTTGTCCATTTAGCTTTCACTACGCGATAAGCAAAGTTGCTCATCATTTGCACCGCATTGGGGCAGTTTACACGGTGTATCTTTATTCCTTCGCCCACGGTTATAAATCCAAACACATCGTCGCCGGGGATTGGGTTGCAGCAATTGGCTAATTTATAATCTAGTTTTTGTTGATCCTCGCCTATTACTAAGGTGTCGGCTTTGCCCCGGACAGCAGTAACAACAGTTTCAATGTTGTTTTTCGGTGCCTGTTCGCCTGCGGGTTTTCCGGGCAACAGCCTATCGCGAAGCATGGCATACCAGCTTTTCTTCTCCGCATTTTTCAGAAACTCCACTATTTGCTTTACCTCAAAGGCATTGGTAGCCACTTTGTAATAAAGTTCGGGAGCACTGTCGAATTTAAAATAGGTGAGGGTTTTATTGATAGCGTTTCCGTCCCATGCCATTTTCAAACTCTTCATTTTCCGCTCCACAATTTCTTTCCCTTGGTCGCTAACCACCCGCTTCTCTTCCTTCAGGGCAAACTTAATGCGGCTTTTGGCCTTTCCTGTAACCACAAAATTGAGCCAGTCTTCTTTTGGCTTTTGTTTGCTGCTGGTCAAAACCTCCACTTGGTCGCCACTTTTCAGCTCGTGGCTAAGCGGAACAAGTTTATTATTCACCTTGGCTCCAATGCAATGCGACCCTACATCACTATGTATATCAAAAGCAAAATCTAAGGAAGTGGCACCTGCCGGCAGGGTTTTAAGTTCGCCCTTGGGAGTAAATACAAATATTTCTTCTGAAAACAGATTCAGCTTAAAGTCATCTACAAAATCCAAAGCACTGCTATCCTGGTTTTCCAGCATCTCACGGATACGGGTAAGCCATTCGTCAATGGCATTTTCGTTGCTGTTTTGGTCCTTGTATTTCCAGTGAGCAGCCAGTCCTTTTTCGGCAATTTCGTCCATCCGGCTGGTTCTGATTTGCACTTCTACCCATTGTCCGGTGTTTGACATAACGGTAGTATGCAAACTTTCATATCCGTTTGCCCTCGGGGTAGAAATCCAATCGCGAAGCCTATCAGGGCTGGGTTTGTAGAAATCGGTTACCACAGAATATGCCCGCCAGCAATCGCCTTTTTCGTTTTCGGGTGGGCAATCTAAAATTATACGAATGGCAAACAAATCAAATACCTCATCGAAAGGAATCCCCTGTTTCTTCATCTTCTTATAGATGGAGAAAACACTTTTGGTTCGGCCTTTTATCTCAAACTTAAACTCTTGTTCGGTAAGGGCGTGAATAATGGGGAAACTAAACTTGTTGATAAACCTGTTCCGCTCCTTGGCCGATTCCTTCAACTTCTCCACAATGTCCTTGTAAACATCGGGTTCTGTATAGCTCAGACTTAAATCTTCTAACTCCGTTTTAATGGCATAAAGCCCTAAACGATGAGCTAGCGGTGCATATAAGTAAAGCGTTTCCGAAGCAATTTTAAGTTGCGATTTCGGGCTCATAGCTCCCAGCGTTCGCATATTGTGCAAGCGGTCGGCAATTTTTATCAGAATTACCCTAACATCTTCGGCAAGCGTGAGTAATATCTTCCGGAAGTTTTCGGCCTGCATACTTACGTTGCTCTGGTCTATCACTCCCGAAATTTTGGTCAGTCCATCAATAATCTGTGCTGCTTTTGGGCCAAATAGCCGCTTCATGTCATCAAGCGACATCTCGGTATCTTCCACCACATCGTGAAGTAAGGCACACACAATGGCCGTTGTACCCAATCCTATTTCTTCGGCAACTATTTGAGCCACAGCTATAGGATGGAAAATATAGGGTTCGCCTGACTTTCGTCTAACGTCTTTGTGGGCTTCCAAAGCCACATCAAAAGCCTTACGAATTAGGGCTTTTTCTTCCTTAGATTGCGAACGCTTGGCGGCCTTAATCAGTAACTTATAGCGGCGAAGAATCTCCCGCTTTTCGGCTTCTAAATCAATACTATTTTCAATGGAAGGGGTTTTACTTGGCTCGGACATAATGTGGAGGCGAAATTATAGAAATTATACCACCACCTAGGCCAAATTATCCATTTGGCAAATTGACCTAAGTGGCGATAAATTATCCTCTATTTCTCCAAAAACTCCTTTAACGAAGTACCCACAATAGCTGTCCAGCCTTCGGCAAAATTTGCGGCGACAAAATCGGCATTGCTTTTCGGGAAGGTTTCCAAGCCTTCGTATCTCCACTAGTAAAAGAGAATTTATCTACCCCAGCTTCTATTAGTTCGTATTTATTACAATTCTATGACAATACCTCTTTAGTGGTATCGCAATTTTGCACCCGCAAATGATAAGCCGTTTCCACATTATTGCTTTCACTCATAAATATGTTGAGATTAGCGATATAGGCAAGATGCACCGTGAAGGCACAAACCTTTCGGTGGGGCTGGATGCAGCAAAACAAGCCTGCAAACTCGATGAACTTATTTACCTAAGTACCTGCAACCGGGTGGAGATGATGTTTTTTACCCCCGAAAAGGTGAACGAAGCCTTTTTGAAAAAGCTCTACAAGGCTTTATTTGGGTTAAGTGCAAAGGATATAAAGTGGGCTATCGAACAAGGCAAAACCTATCAGGCCGAAGATGCTTTGCGGCATTTGTTTTTCGTTACTTCCTCCATCGACAGTCTTGTGGTGGGCGAACGGGAAATTATTACTCAGGTTCGCACAGCCTTTGAAGAGTCTGAAAAGCTGAAACTATCGGGCGACTTTAGCAAAGTGGTTTTTCGGGCAGCCATAGAAACTGCAAAGCGGGTTTATACCCAAACTCAGGTGGCTCATAATCCGGTGAGTATTGTGTCTTTAGCGTTTAGACAATTGCTGAAACTAAACCCCGATAAAGAATCTAAGTTTTTGGTGATTGGAGCCGGACAAACCAATACTGTGCTGGCAACTTATCTGAAAAAGAAAGGCTATAACAACTTTTTGGTGGCTAACCGAAGTATGGATAAAGCTGAAAAGTTGGCTAAAACATTGAAGGGAGAAGCTATTGCTTTAGCTGATTTAGGAAAGAAATCATATCCGTTCGATGTGTTGCTTTATTGCACGGGAGCTGAGACGGCGATGGTGGATGAACAGCTTTGGACAAAGTTATTAGGCTCCAATACTAAGGATAAGATAGTGGTAGATTTATCTATTCCGGCAGGGGTGGAGAAAACTGTCTTAGATAAATTTAAACCCAGTTATATTGATATTTCATCCTTAAAGGTTCAAGCCCGTGAGAATTTGGAAATCAGGCAACGCGAAGTGGAAAAGTGTAAAGTAATTGTGAATGAATCCATCGAAAAGACGGTAAACCTCATTCGGCATCGCGAACTGGAACTGGCCTTGAGCTTTATTCCGGCACAAGTGAAGGCTATCCGCCAAAAAGCAACGGATGAAGTGTTTGCCAAGCAGGTTCAAAACTTATCGGAATCGGACCGAAAGTTGCTTCATGAAATGCTGGACTATATTGAAAAGAAATACATAGGTCTGCCCATGAAAATGGCTCGGGAAAAGTTGAGTTAAATAGATTGTCAGTACATTTGAACCGTAAAATCGCAATCAATGGAATTTCTGAAAGACTTATATGATTTTTTGATGGAACGCAAAAAGTGGTGGCTTATCCCCATCATTCTGGCTTTGGTGTTATTGGGAATACTGATGATTTTTGCCGAAAGCACTGCCGTAGCTCCTTTTGTTTACCCTATGTTTTAGTTAAGTAAATTGAAGCACCCGAAACAAAAGCCTATCCGCAAAGTCTATATCGACTTGCTCGTAATGGTGATTGGCTTTGGGATTCTTGGCTATTTCTTTCGTTTCCCTTACTTATATATAGTCTGCGGGTTAGTTACACTATCTGCTTCGCACCACCTTTCGGCTCGTTGGGTTTCCCAAGCTTGGGAAAAGTTTGGAAAGTTCTTAGGGAAGATAAACAGCACGATTTTATTGAGCATTTTCTATGTCCTTTTCATTACTCCGTTTGGCTATTTGTATAGAGCTTTTCGTAAAGATGGTCCCTCACAAACCGGAAATTGGACAGAGGCAGATAGTCGCCCTGTAGATTTCACAAAGCCTTGGTAGGCTAAAGCTGATCCACTATTTCATTCAGAATGTCCTGAAAATGGCTATCGGTTTCGTTGTTCTTCTCGGCAAAGCGGCAAATTACAATGTTCTTTTTGGGATAAACCCAAATGTATTGGTTATATAACCCATTTGCATAAAAGGTATTGTATTCCCGATTGCCTAACCACCAATGCATTTTATAGCGGGAGGCCGAATATTCAACCGGGTCTTGCATAGCTGATAGTCTAACCCAATCTTCGGGCACTAACTGTTTACCGTTCCAGTTGCCTTTGTTCAGATAGAGCCTACCGAATTTGGCAAAGTCGCGGAGGCGGCCATTCATGCAGCAAAAGGCCTTTATTTGATTGTTCTTGCGGCTATCCACACTCCAGGTTAGGTCGTATTCAGCACCGATTGGTTTCCATATTTTCTCTTCTAAATACTGAGCAAGGCTTTTCCCGGTGGCCTTTTCAACCACCATCCCCAGCATTTGGGTGTTGGCATTATCGTATCGGAAATTGCTGTCGGGTTTATAGCCGTATCTGCTTTTGGATAAAGCCCGTTCAATATTCTTTCCATAGTAATAATGGTGAGCTCCTTTGTTCTTAACCCCGCTTTTCATTTCGAGCAAATTGCGAAGAGTAACGTTTTTCAATTTGGGGGACTTTTGACCTAAGTCGGGAAACCAATTGGTGATGGACTCATCTATTCCTTTAATTTTCCCTTCGGCAATGGCGATACCTAAAAGGGTGGCGGTAAAGGATTTTGCTACCGAAAACGTAGTTACAATGCTGGATGTATCTAAATCGTTGCGGTAATATTCGTACAGCATGGTATCATTACGAATAAT
>CANJNG010000111.1 GCA_947475205.1 Bacteroidota bacterium | reverse complement strand
GGTGGTAGGACGGGAGGGGGAATTCAAATTGATTTTACAAAACGGGGCTTAAATTGCTACTTTTGCCCATTAAAATTTGAAGTATCAATCGAATGGCCGAACCAAAACCTGAAATCGAAAAGTCAATTAACTTTTTGGAAGAAATAATTGAAAATGACCTGAAAGCGGGTAAGTATAAGAGCATTGTTACCCGTTTCCCGCCCGAACCCAATGGCTATTTGCATATTGGCCACGCCACAAGCATCTGTCTGAATTTTGGTTTAACTAAGAAATATGGTGGTTATACCAACCTTCGATTTGATGATACCAACCCGGTTACCGAAGAAACGGAATATGTAGAGAGCATCAAACAGGATGTGAAATGGCTGGGTTTTGAATGGAAAAATGAATTGTATGCATCCGATTATTTCGATACCCTATATGGATATGTCCTTAAATTAATTAAGGATGGTCTTGCTTATGTGGACGAATTACCTTCCGATGAAATGGCCAAGCTGAAAGGAACACCCACTGAACCCGGAAAGGACAGTCCATTCCGTAACCGCAGCGTTGCAGAGAATTTCGAACTTTTCGAAGCCATGAAAGCTGGGAAATTCCCCGACGGAGCAAAAACACTTCGTGCGAAAATTGATATGGCTCACACCAATATGCTAATGCGTGACCCCATTTTGTATCGCATAAAGCACGCTCATCATCACCGTACGGGCGACAAATGGTGCATTTACCCCATGTATGATTTCGCTCACGGACAAAGCGACTCCATTGAGGAAGTAACCCATTCCATCTGCACCTTAGAGTTTGTTCCTCACCGTGAATTATATGATTGGATGATTTCGAAGTTGGAAATCTATCCATCTCACCAATATGAATTTGCCCGCCGAAACCTTACCTATACCGTAATGAGCAAACGCAAATTGCTGCAATTGGTGAATGAAAAGCACGTTTCGGGATGGAACGACCCCCGGATGCCCACCATAAGCGGAATGCGGAGAAGAGGCTACACGGCTGCAGCCCTGCGTGAATTTTGCGACCGGGTTGGGATAGCCAAACGGGATAATATTGTGGATGTGGGATTATTGGAATTTTGCGTTCGGGAAGATTTGAACAAAATTACCCAACGCCGAATGGTAGTTTTCGATCCCTTGAAAGTGGTTATAACAAACTACGAAGGCAGCGGCGAAACATTGCACGGCGAAAACAATCCTGAAGATGAAAATAGTGGCAATAGGGCTATTCCGTTTAGTAGGGAGATTTATGTAGAGCGTGACGATTTTATGGAAATCCCTTCCAAGAAATACTTTCGGCTCGCTCCCGGGCAAATGGTTAGGCTTAAACATGCTTACATTATTCGGTGCGATAATTTTGTGAAGGATGATGCCGGAAATGTAACAGAATTGCATTGCTCCTATATCCCCGAAAGCAAAAGTGGATCCGACACTTCGGGCATTCATGTAAAGGGTACGCTGCATTGGGTAAGCATTGCTGAGGCTATTGAAGTGGAAATAAAATTGTATGACCGTCTCTTCCGAGTGGAAGACCCCAGTAGCGAGGATGGCGACTTTAAAGAATATATAAATCCGGAATCGCTCGTGGTTCTTCCCAAAACTTTTGCCGAACCCGCTTTAGCCAAAGCCAATGTGGGTGAAGGTTTTCAGTTTTTACGTAAAGGCTATTTTAATCTGGATAGCGATTCAAGAGCCGATAAATTAATATTTAACCGAACTGTTTCGTTGAAGGATAATTGGGCGAAGTAGGGGAGGGGATTTGTTGGATTTATTAACTAGCAAAGAATTTACTCCTTACTCCCCCTCGCCAGCCACCATCCAAATATTCCTGCGGTGATAAACATTATCAGGCTGTAGATAGCAGGTGCAATCGTCATAGCTGAACTTTGAAGTACATTCAAAGCAATGAATATGGCAAGCGTACCATTGTGAATGCCGATTTCCATCCCTATTGCAATGGCTTGCTTCCGTTCTATTTTTAGAAATAAAGGCAAGTAATACCCAACCAACATACTGGTGAGGTTAAACAATAAGGCTGCAAATCCCACCTGAGCAAAACTTTCGAGCAGGGTAGCCCGTTCCTTTATTAGGGCCACAATAATAAGTCCGGCAAGTAATGCAATAGAAAATACTCTCACAGGTGTATTCATTTTCTGGGCAAACGCTGCATTCTTACTTCTAATAAGCATCCCTATCGCCACAGGAATCAAGATAATGAATATTACTTCCAACACCTTTTTGGTTTGCGGGGGAATGTACTGGCCTTCTCCTAAAAAATAGTTCAACGAAAAATTGATGATTAAGGGAAGTGTTACCAAACTCAAAATGCTATTGATGGCCGTGAGCGTAATATTTAAGGCCACATCGCCCTTTGCCAGATGACTGTATAAGTTGGCTGTTGCCCCGCCGGGAGCCGCTGCTAAAAGCATCATCCCAACAGCTAATTCGGGAGGCAGGCCAAAAAGAGCGATAATCCCGAAACAAATGATGGGCAAAAGAATAGTTTGCGTAATTAAACCCACCGTAATGGCTTTCGGATAGATAAACATACGCTTAAAGTCGGCCAGCGTTAGCGATAGACCAAGGCCCAGCATAATTATACCAATTGCTATTGGCATCAGCAAATCGGTTATTGCGTTTTGTTGCATGGTAATTTTTGTTGGGCAATGATAGCAATTTCTATAAATGGAGTGGAATGGAAATATATCTTCTAACCAAAAAATTAATAAAGCCCGAACTCAAACTTTCAAGATTAAATATATATTTGCCCAACCAATAATCCATTTTTATATGAAACATCTTCTGCTTTCTGCTACAATTAGCCTACTAACTATTATTGCTTCGGCTCAGTGTGGCCCACAGCTTCCCAACAAATACCCACTCGGTGCAGGCCTGAATGGTATTACGGATTACAGTCAGGATAGGATATTTAACGATGTGTTTAAAACCCACCGAAGCATGTCGGCCAACACTACCCAACCTTGGAACTATGTTGCCCCCACTATGGATGCAAATGGTTGGCCAACTCAAGATTTTGGCACGGTGGTGATGACCGAAATGGCCAGCACGATGGGTGGAACGTATAAACTTCGCTTTAACGGACAAGCTACTTTAGGTACAATTGCCAGTAGCTGCACCATTCAAAACCAAACCTACGATTCAGGAACAAACACCACCACGGCTGATATAGTATATCCTAACCCTATTACAAGCAGCAACTCACTGATGTTGAAATTTACCAATACCCAATTTTCAACCGGTGTGGCAGGGGTAAAGAATATTCAAATTATGAAACCCGGTCTGGATTTTACGGCTCCAACGTTCAGTCAATCGTTTACCGACCATGTTAGCCGATTCGACTGTTTGCGGTTTATGGATTGGCGAAATACCAACGGCAATTCTGATTCACTTTGGGCAAACCGAAAACTCACTACCACACCCACTCAAACTGGAAGCAAAGGGGTGGCTTGGGAATATTGCATCGAACTAGCTAATTTCCTAAATAAAGATATGTGGATAAATGTTCCACACAAGGCCGATAGTGCGTACATAGCAAACTTGGCTCAATTGGTACATTCAACGCTAAATCCCAATCTTAAAGTGTATATTGAACATAGCAATGAAGTTTGGAATTTTGGGTTTGCCCAGGCAAGCTATAATCGCGATGCTGCACTTTATGAAGTAGCCAATAATCCTAATAGTTTGCTAGATTACGATGGAAGCACCGACCAATATCTTCTTGCACAACGCCGCCATGCTGCCCGAACCAAACTCATTAGCAATGTATTTAAAAATGTTATGGGAACTCAGGAACTGAACAACAGATTCAGGGTGATGTTAGGGGCACAGCTCTTTAATTTCTACTCCTGCATTCAGGGGGTTAGTTATATAAATAAACATTACGGGAATCCGGTCAATTCCATTTATGGAGTAGCTGTTGCACCATATTTCAACACCGAAGATGCTGATGCAACAAATACGGCTACACCGCAAGAAGTGCTCGATGCTATGCAGGGAAAAATTGACGGTTTCGTATTTCCGCAATTCGATAATCAGGTGGATTTGTACGCTGCTCGTTGCCGATATTTTGGTTTGAAACTGCTTTGCTACGAAGGGGGCCCTGATACATTCGGCCCAAACAACATAGCAGCCAAAGCCACTGCCTCCCGCGACCCGCAGATGAAAGATATGTGCTACAATTTTCTGCAAAAATGGTATGCGTATGGTTTCGATGGTCTGTTTAACTGGTTCACTGCCGGTTCTGGAGACTACACTACGCAATATGGAACTTGGTCGCTTACTGAGAATTTTGAAAACTCAGCCAAACTGCAAGCTATTGATTCTATTTTGAATGCTTCGGTAACCAATCCCACTGCCGGATTGCCCATACCCGGAACAGTAGATGCCCGCAAAACCGCCGGATATAGCAGTGCCGACTTTGCTGCGGCATCATTCACCCCCACAGGATGGAAAAGTTTAGAGGAATGGCTGATTCGTGTGCCTAAAGATTCGGCAGGAGATTATACGCTAATAATTGAAACAGCCTGCAATTCGGCCAACCAAAAAACAGTTTTATCTATCGACAATCAATACATTGATACTTTAAACATCCCCAACAATGGTTCAACCACAGCCTTTGTAAGTTCCCAACTATATAATATACCTTTCCTTAACGAAGGCTTTCACACCTTTAGATTGAAATATGTAGTTGGTAATCCAAGCTTTAATTTAAGGAACTTCACCTTTGATTTAGTTACGCCTTGCGAAGCCACTGCTATAGCCGAACCAGATTCGAAAACAGGTTTAACCGTTTACCCCAACCCAGCATCAGGGGAAATTACGGTTACCAAAAGTCAAACTTTTAGAGACATAACCATTACAGATGTTTTGGGCAATGTGGTCCTAAGCCAAAAGAATTCAGCTATTTTAAATATTCAATCCTTGAAATCCGGAATCTATTTTCTGAAAACTGATAGGGGAGAAGTGGCGAAGTTTGTGAAAGAGTAGGAGGGAAGCTTTGAGGAATTGCGATTTTTAAATAATAATTCATACTCCCAAACAAAACTGCCCCAATTCATTCTTGAATTGGGGCGGTTTTGTTTTAAGATGTGAGCTTATACCAACAACTTATCCTTATGAAACTTCAAATAGTAAGTCACCAAACCATCAATTGGCCGTTGAATAACGTTACCCACTGTGATACCTAACTCGGCGGCAGCTTCCCGAAGAATATCTTCAAAGTAAAAGGCCACACTACCAATAAAATTAACAGGTACTTCCTTGTAATATTTGAAACACATAACGTGAGTTTGCATGAAGTCCTTCATTCCGCAATGCACCATTTCTTTAATAAATGGGTCGTTTCGGTGGTCGCTTACAAATTTCATAAACGAAGCTAAATACACATTCGCATTGGGTTTACGATAGGTGTTTTCAAAGATTTCGTTTTTGCCAATGTTATAGGTATGCTGAAAATCTTCCTGCAAGTTCTTGGGCAATTTCTTATACAAAAAGAGTTGCAGAATTTTCTTGCCGTAATAACTCCCGCTGCCTTCATCTCCCAAAATATAGCCCAAGGCAGGAATTTCTTCACTTAGTATATCCCCATCAAAAAACGATGAGTTGCTTCCTGTACCCATTATGCACGATATACCCGGACGGCCATCGTAAGTTGCAAATGCCGAAGCCACTAAATCATGATCAACATATATGGTTGCTTTCGTGAAAATAGCTTGCAAGCCCCGCTCCACAATTCGCTTCATTTCCTTGCTTGAGCATCCTGCACCAAAGAAGAACACAAATTTCACTTCGGCCGCAAATTGGTTTAGTTCCGATTTGCGAAGTTCGCTTGAAATTATTTCTTCATTATGAAAAAAAGGGTTAAAACCCATGGTATTGAACGCAGTTTTTTCTTCGTTTTTGTTCACCAGCATCCAATCGCACTTGGTGGAACCGCTATCGGCTATGAGTAACATTATTGGGAAATAATTTAAATTGTTGCTACTTCTTTTCTTCTTCTATTTTGCTGCTTTTCAGCTTGTCTTTTATGGTAATTCCTTCGAGTACTTCGGTGTTTATTTCGTCCGATATTCCTAATTTTACATATCGCTTCTCGAAGTTCCTGTCCTTTTTCATAATCTCTACATATCGCTTTACTCCTTCTTGCCCAACTGTGCCTTCGCGGATGCAAAGTACGCTATCTTTTTTAGCTAAAACTATTTCGGCATTGGCACTAAATCCGGCACGAATGTAACTGGCTTTATCTTGTTTCAAATATGATTTTATCTCAAACTGTATCGCTCCGTTTACATCAGTTCCTTTCGGAGAAATGAAATCAAGCCGAGCCGGAATTTGTTTGTCAGGCAGAGCAGCAATGATTATGTTAATTGGAAGCCCTTCTTTTATTTTCCCAACCTCACTTTCATCCAAATTTCCTTTAAACATCAATGCATTCATATCAGCAATAGTGGCAATGTTTGTTCCTTCGTTAAAGTTATTGCTTTCTATCACCGATGTTCCTTTCTTCACCGGGACATCAAGCACTGTTCCATCGCATGTAGAAAGAATATTGGTCAGTTTTTGTGATGACTTTTGCGTAGAACCGTCCTTCACCACCTGCAAAGCATTTTGTGCCGATTCCACATCCTGCTTGGCTAAATTCAACTTTAATGTGTAGGGCTGCAATTCAGCTTCAGCAATAACCTGCTGTTCCAGCAATTTCTTGTTTCGTGCGAAATCTTTTTCGGCATCTTTCAAGGCTATTTCGGCACGCTCCACATTGCTTTCGGCCTGGCTGAGTCCGGCAGCATTTGGAATAATCTTAATTCGTGCTAATAGTTGTCCCGTTCTAACGGTTTGTCCGGCTTCCACAAATATTTCTTCCACTATACCCGATACCCGGCTTTTAATCGGCACTTCTTTAACGGGAACGATGCTGCCCGTAGCAATGGTTTTCTTCACAATATTCGACACAAAGGCTGTTTCGGTTTGAAATACTTCGGGCTGCGGTTGTGCTTTTGCCCACAGAAAATAAAAAGTATATCCCACCAAGGCCAGCACAACGGTTAAGATTAAGCCACGAAATAGTTTTTTAAGCATCAATATTTAATCTGATATTTGTGTGCAAAGCTATTCTTGCAATATATACTAAGATGAAGGCGGTGTTAAATTGTTGTAAATCCCTAAAATTAAAGCACAAAAAAAGCCTCTCTTATTACAGAGAGGCTTTTTATATATAATTAATTGATGAAACTATTTACCCAATTCGATAGTTTTGTTTTCGTGATCGTGATTATCGGTAGGCACTGCATCAATAGAGCCTTTTATTTTGATAACCGTTTCAGGAGAAGTAATAGCGTTTGAAGTTACCGTTACCGTTTTGTCGAACGGCCCAACACGGTGCGAATCGTATTTAACCGAGATGTTTACCGATTTACCTGGTGCAATCGGTTCTTTTGGGAATTCAGGAGTGGTGCAACCACAACTTGGTTTAGCATCAGCCAAAATTAGCGGAGCTTTTCCGGTATTGGTTACTTTGAAATTAACTTGACAAGGAGCATCTTGCTTCAAGGTTCCAAAGTCGTGTTCCATTTTTTCAAATTTGATTTCTTGGGCGTTAGCCAAAACGATTGTTCCACAGATAAGGGAAAGTGAAAGAAAAGATTTTTTCATTGTCGTATTAATTTTTGATGTGCAAATGTATTACGAAAACTGTGCCACGTTCAAAACAGTATGCTAATGTTTTTCCAAAATGTGTTAAGCATTTGTTAATTTGGACGATTATCACCCTAAAACGATAGACTATTTGCCCTATTAAGTTTATTAGAAGTGGCTGGTCTAGTTCTGAAATTTGTAACTTTTGATATAGAAGCTAAATTTCAGGCATAAAAAAAGCCTCAATAAAGAGGCTTTTTTTTTGCGGTCCGGACGGGACTCGAACCCGCGACCCCGTGCGTGACAGGCACGTATTCTAACCAGCTGAACTACCGAACCGTTCTCGAAAAACGAGGGTGCAAAAGTAGAAGTATTTCAATACAAAATTAAGAAATCCTTGATTTTTTTATTTGAAATCTGTTCTTGTTATACGTTCATTAAAACACCTCTACTCAACGTTACTATTAACCAATACTTTAAAGGTGCCAATATATTCAATTTTGACAAAATAAAATCCATTTTCAAAGCCTTTTAAATTGATTTTATTGTCTTGAAGGACTGCATTTTTAACTTTCTGGCCATAAATATCCAGTATTTCTATTTCCGTTTCATTCAAATCTTTCCCCTGAATTGTTACAAAATCCTTCGTTGGATTTGGATAAAGGGCAAATTTCAAATCAGCTTTTTCATTTATGCCAGAAAATAGTTCATATATGAATTGAATTCTGTCTTGCTTTTCAAAGGCTTGATTAAGCCAAGCATAATTTGTTTGAATAGAAATATTTCCATCTGAGTCGGTATCGTAAGTGTGGTGCGAACCATCGTATTGAAACCAAGCCCCATTTGTAAAGCTATAATTTCTTTTTTCAGTAATATTTCCATCGCTATTATACTCGTATTCATTTTTAATACTGTCGGTCCAGGCATTGCTTAGCCAATTTTGATAATGCTCTGAATTTAATTTTCCCGGATACTGCATATCAATCGTTCCTTTTTCATAATTCTGGAAAGCACTGTTTTGAAAAGTCTGAACTTCATAAGCATTCCGGTTATTGTTAAACCAGCCAAGGAAATCGCCTGAACTATAATTGGAATAAAACTGCAAATTGGCATATTGCTTTTCGGGCATCCAATCGGTGTTCCATGTTTTTGTATTTACTGCCGAAACAGAGTTTCCCGATGCCTGAAAGTAATATTTCCGTCTGTTTTCAAATTGAAGTGTACTGGTGTTCCAGCTATTTATCTGTAACGAATCGGGAATAGCGTTAGCGGAATAGCTATAAAATCGTTGTTCGCCTATTTGCATTTGCCATGCACTGTTTAACCAGCTTTCCGATGTTTTTAGCGAAATATTTCCCAACTGGTCAAATTCAGTTTTTATGCGGTAATAATTAGTCCAGGAACCGTTGTTCCACTGATTGATAGTAGTTTCGACGGTTCGCCCCAAGCTATCATAAATGTAAACTTCTTTTGAAAAAGTATTCCAGCTTCCAGTACTAGTATTCAGTGTAAATACTTCTTTTAGCTTTTCAGAAATTCTGCCATTCTCTAAAAAAGTAAACGTAAGTCGTTCGTAATTTTCCCACGTTCCGCTCCAATACTGTTTAACTTGTTGCTTCACTCTGAAAGCAGTATTTACTCCGGCTTCCTGCGAGAAAGCATTGATTTGGTAGAGCAATATAACTGAAGCCAGTATGATTTTTTTCATCGTTTAATAATATCAGGATGGCAAAGATAGCTATTTGCTTTATCGCCATTACCTTTGTCCGCAAATGGCTTGGGCTAACGACATACTCAAACAGCACGGACTAAAAAAAACCGATGCCCGATTAAAAACGCTCGAGGTGCTTCGTGGCCGAGATTCAGCAATTTCGCACAACGACCTTGAAACCGCATTAGGGGAAAGTACTGACCGGGTAACGCTATATCGAATTTTAAATGCTTTTGAGGAAAAAGGAATCATTCATGGTATAGTTACTCAAAGGGGAGGGATGCAATACGCCTTGTGTAGCCACTGCACTGAACATAATCACGTTCACAACCATTTGCACTTTAGTTGCTCCAATTGTCAAAAGACGTTTTGCATCAATAACGTTTCATTCCATAACCCAAATCTTCCACAGGGTTTTTTGTTGAAAGAATTTAATCTTTCGGCATCGGGTTTGTGTCAGGAATGCAGCGGAATATAGTATTTATTCCGTAAAAAACAAAACGTTTTTTATTCACAGAAATTGGCTTTGATTGTTGAAAAATCACGAGTTTACCGTGTTTTGTGTGGTACTTATTGATATAGCTTCGCATCCTATTTCAAAAAACAAATTAATGTCAGACGAAGCAAAAGCAGCGGCAGAAGCAACAGAAGCAGCAATTCAATTGAGTGCCGATTATTCAGCCGATAGTATTCAGGTTCTCGAAGGTTTAGAAGCGGTTCGGAAACGCCCCGCAATGTATATTGGCGATATTGGTGTAAAGGGATTGCATCATTTGGTGTATGAGGTAGTGGATAACTCTATCGACGAAGCTTTAGCCGGACATTGCAAAAACATCATTGTAACTATAAACGAAGACAATTCAATTACCGTTTTAGATGATGGCCGGGGGATTCCGGTGGATTTACACGTTAAAGAAAACCGTTCGGCATTGGAGGTTGTAATGACCGTGCTTCACGCCGGAGGTAAATTCGATAAAGACAGCTATAAGGTTTCGGGTGGTTTGCATGGTGTGGGTGTGAGTTGCGTAAATGCTCTTTCTATCCACCTTTCAGCCACAGTGCATCGCAACGGAAAGAAATATCAGCAAGAATATTCAAAAGGGAAACCACTTTATGCGGTGAAGGAAATCGGCACTACAGGCTACCGTGGTACTGAAATTCATTTTAAGCCTGATGCCGAGATTTTTAATCTTACTACGGAATATAACTTCGAGACCTTGGCTACCCGGATGCGTGAATTGTCCTATCTTAATAAAGGTATCAATATCAACATCATCGACAAACGTAACTTGAACGAAGACGGAAGTGCGTATACAGAGAACTTCTACTCTAACCGTGGTTTAGAGGAATTTGTGGAATACTTAGACCTTACGCGTGAGAAGTTGATGGATACTATAATCCACATCGAAAGTGATAAATTTGGAATGCCCGTTGAAGTAGCGATGCAATACAACACATCTTACTCCGAAAATGTGCATTCTTATGTAAACAATATCAATACCCACGAAGGTGGAACTCACTTAGCGGGCTTCCGTAGGGGTTTGACGCGTACTTTGAAGTCTTATGCCGACAAATCGGGAATGCTTGATAAGGTAAAGTTTGAAATTGTAGGGGATGATTTTCGGGAAGGTTTAACCGCAGTGATTTCTGTTAAGGTTCAAGAACCACAATTTGAAGGACAAACCAAAACCAAACTTGGAAACAATGAGGTAATGGGTTCGGTAGACCAGGCTGTAGGGGAAATGCTAACCAATTATTTGGAGGAACATCCCAAAGAAGCCCGTATAATTGTAAATAAAGTAATTCTTGCTGCTACTGCTCGCCACGCTGCTAAAAAAGCTCGTGAAATGGTGCAGCGTAAGAATGTGATGAGTGGTTCGGGATTGCCCGGAAAACTATCGGATTGTTCGGAAAGCGACCCGGCTTTGTGCGAAATATACTTAGTCGAAGGAGATTCGGCGGGTGGAACGGCCAAACAAGGTCGTAACCGTAAATTTCAAGCTATTCTGCCGCTTCGGGGTAAAATCCTGAATGTGGAAAAAGCCATGCAGCACAAGATTTATGAGAACGAGGAGATAAAGAATATTTTCACTGCTTTGGGAGTTAGCATCGGAACAATAGAAGATTCAAAAGCTTTGAACATGGACAAGCTTCGTTATCATAAAGTAATCATCATGACGGATGCCGACGTGGACGGTAGCCACATCACCACCTTGATTCTTACCTTCTACTTCCGCTATATGAAAGAGTTAATCGAAAACGGTTATCTCTATATTGCCACGCCACCGCTCTATTTTGTAAAGAAAGGAAAAGACGAACGTTATTGCTGGAATGATGAGGAACGTGCCGCCATTGTAAAAGAAATGATTGGCGAAACCGGAAAAGAAAGTTCAGTATCTATACAACGTTACAAAGGTTTGGGAGAGATGAATGCCGAACAACTTTGGAGTACAACTATGGATCCTGAGAAACGCACTTTACGCTTGGTTACAATTGATAGTGCTGCCGAAGCCGACCGTATTTTCTCTATGCTGATGGGCGATGAAGTTCCTCCACGCCGAGAATTTATCGAAAAGCATGCTAAGTATGCACGAATAGACGCATAGGAAATAATTAGTTGCAATTGAAAAAGGCTATCTAAACAAATTTTACTTGTTTAGATAGCCTTTTATTTTAAACCTATTTATACCTTACCGCCCCAGCACCCAAGCGAAAATCAAGGGAGCAACAATGGTGGCGTCGCTTTCTACAATAAATTTAGGAGTATTGATATCTAATTTACCCCAAGTGATTTTCTCGTTGGGTACTGCACCTGAATAGGAACCGTAACTGGTTGTGGAATCGGATATTTGACAGAAATAGCTCCAAAAAGGAACATCGTGCCATTCCAAATCCTGATACATCATCGGCACAGCGCAGATAGGGAAATCGCCGGCAATGCCGCCACCAATCTGAAAGAAGCCCACACCTCAAAGGGGGTCAGACTTATTTTCTGGGGAGCAAATGATTTATGCGAACAATTTTTCAAGTCTAAAGAGGAAGAATTTGACATCTGTTACACCTCTTAGATTCGCTCTAAAATGTTTTATTTTGGAGTTAAAGG
>CANJNG010000110.1 GCA_947475205.1 Bacteroidota bacterium | reverse complement strand
TCTCCTTTTGACACATTATAATGCTAAGAAATATATATTTACACCCTCATAGAAAAACGATACTTTATATCGCATATCAGGCCAAATTGGATGGATATGCGATATAAAGTATCGCATATATATGAGTTACCGGAAACCCTATTTGCGACCGTGCTAACTCAAAACTTCACGACTTTTTAACGACCTGACAGCCCTTCTTTCCGACTTTAGGACACGCCCTTTCATTCCGACAGACCCCTGCTTCGTATTTTTATTTTTTACCCCCGCTCAAAAAAATTGAAGTTTTTAATGCCAACGCACATTGCACACATTTGTCTTTGCCTGCCATCGCACGAAGCCAACCCAAAGGCAAAGCCAAAAGAGTGCAATCGCCACGCACTATAAATACAAAACAGCCGAAAAGAACAGCCCCGAAAACGGGGCTGCTCTTTTTTATGCAGTCATTAATGAGTTATTTCTCAAATTCAAAAAGTATTCAAAATTCAATCGGTAAATTCGCACGATGAAAATTCTAATTGTAGAAGACGAACAGCAACTTGCAAACAGCATACAAACTTACCTGACAGGTAATGACTTTGTTTGTGAGTGGGCTGCTAACGCAAAATCGGCTTTTGACAAAATCACAACTTACGAATACGACTGCATCTTACTTGACTTGATGTTGCCTGACGGCAACGGATTTGAAATCCTTAAAGAACTTAAAAGACAAAATAAAACAGACGGTGTAATAATCATTTCAGCAAAAGAAACATTAGAAACACGCATAGAAGGTTTTAATCTTGGGGCAGACGACTACCTGACAAAACCTTTCCATTTATCCGAATTGCTTGTAAGAATACAAGCACTCATCAGACGAAAAAATTTCAAAGGCAGCAACATTGTTTCGTTTAACGAAATTGAAATCAATATCCTTTCCAAGACAGTAGGCATAAACAACACACCGATAGATTTTACAAAAAAGGAAATTGACTTGTTACTTTATTTGGTGGGCAACAAAAACAAAGTGCTTTCAAAAAGTGCCATCGCAGAGCATCTTTCAGGCGACATGGCAGACATGTTGGACAATCACGATTTTGTGTATGCACACATCAAGAATTTGAAAAAGAAACTGAACGAAGCGGGTAGCGGTGATTACATTAAAACCGTTTATGGTTTAGGTTACAAATGGCAGCATGACTAAAAAACTTCTACATAAAACATCAACGGCTTACCTCATTTTTTCAGTATTGGTTTTAAGTGTGTCCGCACCTTTGTTCTACTACATTACAGAGCGTTTATACTTGCAAGAAACAGACGAAACACTGATACTTCACAAGAACGAATTTTTCAAATACTCTCTGCCGACATTAACCATTGACGAAATTCCTAACTGGAACAAATACAACCGCAACGTAAAAATTGAACCGTTTAACAACATAAGTAAAGACACGCTGTTTTATACTTCTTACTTCGACACCTTAGATGCCGAGAACGAACCATATAGGGAACTCAACACGCCTGTTACTATTCAGCAACAACCCTACACATACACATCGAGAATTAACTTAGTTGAAACAGAAGATTTAATGAAAAGCATTGCTCTTTTGTTCATTGCCGTCATTTTCGTTTTGCTTGCAGGGCTTTTTCTTATTACGCAAAAACTATCCATTACACTATGGAAACCATTTTACAAAACATTGCAACAGATAGAAGAATTTGAAATTGACAAAAGCAAACAACCCAACTTTTCTGAAACAGGCATTGAAGAATTTAATCGCTTAAATCAGAGTATTGAAAAACTGATTGAGAGAAATATTATCATCTATAAAAGCCAACGTGAGTTTATTGAAAATGCAGCCCACGAACTGCAAACACCGTTAGCAGTTTTTCAAGCAAAAATAGATACCATCATACAGCGTTCAGATGTTACAAAAGAGCAGTCAGAAATTTTGAGTTCATTAAACGATAATGTTTTCAGATTAAATCGCTTAAACAAAAATCTACTCTTGCTTTCAAAAATTGACAATGAAAGTTATAGTGATAAGCAAACTGTTTCATTAAACGAATTGATTGAAAAGCACAGCGACTTTTTCACAGAACAAGCAAAGGCAAAGAACACAACGATTGAAACAAAGTTATTAGAGCCACTCGAAACAAAATCAAATCCTGTTTTAGCTGAAGTGCTAATCAACAACCTCTTTCTAAATGCTATCAGGCACAATACTACAAACGGAAAAATTGTAGTTACACTTTCCAATCGTTCCCTTACTTTTTCAAATACAGGTCAGGCAACCGCTTTAGCTTCCGACAAGTTGTTCAACCGCTTTTCAAAAATAAACCCGTCTGAACAAGGAACAGGTTTAGGGTTATCCATCGTCAAGAAAATTGCCGACATCAACAACTGGACAGTATCTTACAGCTATTCCAACAATCTTCATTCTTTTTCCATTTCATTCTAACCATTCAGAATTTCTTCTAAATCGGGTCGCACCTTTGCCTTGTAATTTTTAATTCACTTAAAAAACAAGACAATGAAAAACTCAGCAATCCTTTTGGCAGCAATGCTCACAGTAGCATTTGCCAACGCACAAAAAATTCAGGACAAAGATGTTCCTGCAACAGTAAAAACCACTTTTCAAAAGCAATATCCCGATGTTAAAGAAGTGAAGTGGGAAAAAGAAAACGAAAACTTTGAAGTAGAGTTTGAACTTAAAGAAACCGAGTATTCTGTATTGTTGGATGCTTCGGGAAACATTTTAGAAACAGAAGTTGAAATAAGTATTGATGCCCTTCCTTCCAATGCCAAAGATTACGTTTCAAAAAATCATTCAGGGCAAAAAATTAAAGAAGCCGCGAAAATTACCGATGCCAAAGGCACGGTTACTTATGAAGCTGAAATAAAAGGCATAGACCTGATTTTCGACAGCAACGGAAATTTTATCAAAGAAGTAAAAGAGTAACTCAATGCAGAAAAAACTCTTTGTATTCCTTTCACTTTTTGTTTTTGCTTTTACCGTTTCGTTTGCACAAACCAAACTTGTTACTGTTTCAGGAACTATAAAGGACAAAGCGGCTAAAGCCGCCTTACCTTTTGTAAATGTAATTTTGAAAACAGAAAAAGACACGGTTTTTGTAACAGGCACAGTAAGCAATGAGGAAGGGAGGTTTACACTTCCCAACATAAAACCCGACAATTATTTTTTAGAAGTTTCTTATGTCGGTTACAAAACAAAACGCCAATCGCTTTTTGTAGGAACGCTTTCCGAGTTTTTGGAAGTGCCTACTATTGACTTGGAAGAAGACACCAAAACTTTGGGCGAAGTTGTCGTGTCAGCCAAACAGGATGAAATAAGCGGGAAGATGGACAAGAAGGTTTTTTCCGTTGAGGACAACATCAGCCAAAGCGGTGGCTCTGTTTTACAATCTATGCAAAACCTTCCCGGTGTTACCGTGCAGGACGGCAAAGTGCAGTTGCGTGGCAGCGATAAAATAACCGTGCTAATTGATGGTAAACAAACTGCTTTAACAGGCATGGGAAGCCAAACAGGTTTAGATAACATTCCTGCATCGGCTATTGAGAAAATTGAAATCATCAATAACCCCTCTGCTAAATATGATGCCAACGGAAATGCGGGTATCATCAACATCATTTACAAGAAAAACAAACAGGACGGCTTCAACGGAAAGGCGGGAATTGCAACGGGCTTAGGTTCTTTATGGGTGCGAAAACAAAATCTTCCAACCATTCGTCCGCAATATCAGTTTACCCCAAAAGTAAATCCTACGCTATCGTTCAACTATCGCAAAAACAAAGTGAACGCATTTTTTCAAGGCGATTATCTCTATACACAAACCTTGAATAAAAATGAGTTTGTAACACGAACGTATGATGACGGAACAATAATCAAACAACAAACCAAGCGAAACCGCAATACGCATTTTGCAAATGCAAAAGCAGGTATTGACTGGTATATGAACGACCACAACATGCTTACCATTTCGGGATTGTATGGCTTGGAAAAAATTATTGACAATGGCGACCAGCCCTTTTTCAATGCCGACCTTTCACAACGGCTTCGCCTTTGGCAGTTTTTAGAAGATGAATTGAAAACTACCGTAATGGCTTCAACTGCTTATCAGCACAAATTCAAGCAACCCGGACATATTCTCAATGCAGGTATCAACTACACATTTCACCGTGAGGACGAGAAATATTTTTTCGATAACATTCTGCCAACCTTCTCTGGTAAAGATGCTTTCGCATTGATTTCAGACGAGCATGTAGTAGATATAAATACCGACTATGTGCGACCGCTCAAATACGGACGTATTGAAGGCGGTCTAAAATTTCGTTGGCGTGAAATTCCTACCAACATGAAATTTATTCCTGGGCTTAATTCGCCATTGGACACTACCGCAGGCGGTGCAGCTACCTACAAAGAAATTATTCCCGCACTGTATGCAAACTATGTTTACGAAAGCAAAAAATTTGAAGCCGAAATTGGTTTGCGTGTAGAGTATGTGAACATAAATTATGTGGTAGGTTCAAACCATCCCACTTACAAAACAAACGGATATAACTATACACAGCCATTTCCGAATGTTCGCTTGGCTTACAAAATAAACGACAACAACAAACTTTCTCTTTTTTACAACCGCAGAGTTGATAGACCAAACGAAGTGGACATTCGTATTTTTCCTAAGTATGATGATGCCGAAATTATCAAAGTCGGAAACCCCGCACTTCGCCCACAGTTTACGCACTTGATTGAGTTGGGCTACAAAACCAATTGGAAGAGCGGATATTTTTATTCAGCCGCTTACCATCGCTTGGCAGATGCAACAATCACAAGAATACGGACGATAGTCCCCAACACTACGCTTATTTATTCCGTGATGCAAAATGCAGGGAGAAGTTACGCCACAGGTTTAGACATAACCTTGTCGCAAGACATTACAAAACTATTTTCCTTCAACCTTAATCTGAACGGTTATCATAACCGACTTAATGCTTTTACCGTTCTAAATAAATATCCGCAGGAAACTACATACAGTTCACCCACTCGACAAATCTTTTCAGGAAATGCAAAACTGAATACCTTTTTTCATCTGCCGTTGAAATTTGAAATTCAATTATCCGCTATCTACTTAGCACCCGACCTAATTCCGCAAGGAAAAATCGGACATCGCTTTGCTTTGAACTTTGGCATAAAAAAATTGATACAAAAAGGTAAAGGTGAATTGTTCCTTAACGCCACCGACATTGCCAATACAATGGTGGCAAGAGAAGATATAAGAGGCAACGGTTTTACTTATGTGGGTTACGACTATTACGAAACACAAGTAATCAGAATTGGTTACAGCTATAAATTTTGAATACCTATGAAACGAAAACCCATAACTGCATTTCAAAAAGCCCCTGACACTGTCTGGGGCTTTTTTGTTTGTAGTCCTATTGGGATTACATCCATCTCATTTAAACATTTTTCCTTTGTATAGTTCTTTCACATATACAGCAAATCAAATTGTAGGTAAGAAAATTAAATTCTTACGAGAGCAAAAAGGCATGACACAACAGGAACTTGCTGATTTAGTGAAAGCAGACAGACAATACATTTATAAAATAGAAGCAGGAAAGAAAAACATAACACTTGATTACTTAGACAAAATAGCACAAGCACTACAAGTTTCACAAAGCGAATTTTTAAACACAAATATTTAATCACACCAAAAACAAACAACATGGCATCAACATCAGAAACTGGACACGCAAAAAATGTAGCCAACTTTGAAGACATGATTTCCTTCTGCAATGGCTACGGTGGCACTTACAATCCATCTAAAATTGCAATTCAAATTCCATCACTCAACACACTTCGCGGCAATGCAATTACAGTTGTGGAAGATGTAAACACCGCAAACACTGCTTTCATCAATGCAACTAATGCACGGCAAATTGCTTTCAATCCTGTTAAGCCATTGGCTACTCGAATTGTAAACGCTTTAGAGGCAACCGATGCAACCGATGCGTTGGTTAAGGATGCAAAAACTTTTAACAGGAAAGTTCAGGGTAGTCGTAAAGGTAATGGTCCAAAACCTGTAACGCCACTAACACCGCCAGATACAGCAGCAGAGGACAAAAAGATTTCTGTTTCGCAACAGAGTTACGACAGCATCATTGAAAACTTTGGCAAGTTAGGCGAACTGGTAATTTCTGAACCTACTTACACACCCAACGAAGTAGACTTGCAAGTAGCAACACTCACCACTTTTCACAACAATTTGAAAACGACAAACACCACAGTCATTAACGCCACTACTGCTCTTAGCAATGCACGTATTGCCCGTAACACCGTTCTTTATAAAGAAAAGACAGGGCTTTATGACATTGCACAGGAAGTCAAGAAATATGTAAAGTCCGTTTTCGGAGCGACAAGCCCTCAATACAAACAAGTAAGCAAAATCAAGTTTACTAAGCCCCGCAAGTAACAATCTCACATGACTTTTAGTAAAGCCGCCTTGACAATTTACAAACTTGCAAGGCGGTTTTTATTTTCTCGCAACCTGTTCGACAAAGTTCCAGTTACGCTTTTCACTTTTCACATTACGCTTGACAATGTTGCCATGACAATTAGTAAAGTTCCTATGACGCTCCATACTTTTCGGCTGACACTTTTCACTTCTCGCAATCTGTTCGACAATTTTAGCATGACACTTTTCAATTCTTGCATTACGCTTGACAAATCTTCCATGACAAAGACCAAAATACAGGCAACGCACAAAAAAAATACACTCTTGCAAGCCGCAACAGGCAACCCCGAAGGCAAAGCTTGCAAGAGAGAATTTTTTTCTGCCACCCAACTAAAAACTTCAATTTTTTACTCCCCCGCTTCTAAAAAATAAAAATACCCCACGCTCCCCCTAACCTGACAATCTCTCTTTCCATTCCAACATCCTTCCCCGACAGTTTAGCCCAAACTCGACACGACAACACATTCGACAGACAGCAGGGCATCCGGTAACAAGGGGTTTGCGATAGCGGGGGTGCAGTCCTTCGCAGACACATTTGTGCAAGGTGGAAGTTCAGTTCTCCGAATGAAGTTTAGTGCTAAAACACCCCGCCATCGCAAACCCCCAAAACGTTAAAAAATTCAGCCATTTACCACTTCGTGGTGAGGAGTGGGGAAATAAAGGGGGAATTTCATGCCCCTCTCGTCATCGGTTAGCCCTATTCGGTTTATCAACCATGGCCAAAACTCAAACTTCTTACTAAAGGCATTTCCTATATATTTGCCATCCTTACACTAAAAAATGAGAACAGCAGTCCTCCTCTTCCTTCTCATTTTTCTCCATTGTGCAGCAATTGCTCAAAAGCAAAAAACCGATTCACTGCTACAGCTAATAAAGGCCGACAAAGAAGATACCGTTAAAATAAACCACCTCAACGATCTGGCTTATTTGTACCGAAACTCAAAGCCCGATTCCACAATTTTACTCTGTGAGCAATCTATAGCCCTTTGCGAAAAATTAGCTCAAACTTCGAATCTGAAGCTCTGGACCGGCTATTCCAACGCCATTGGTAACATGGCCATTGGCTACCGCCTATCGGGCAATTTTGTGAAAGCCAAAGAATACTATTTCAAAGCCCTAGCCATGGACGAAAAGCTTGGCTACAAATTTGGCATCGGCAAACGCTTGGTGGGCATTACCAATGTGTTCGACAATTTAGGTGATTATCCCAAGGCATTGGAGTATGGCTTTAAGGCATTAAAGGTAAATGAGGAAATAAATAATCCTCGTGCCATTGCCCTAAGTAATTCCGTAATCGGCAATATCTATTTCGATCAAAAGGAATATGAAAAGGCGATGAAGTACAGTTTGATTGCAATCAGAGCATTTGAGAAGATTGGAGACCTCAATAACGTGGTGGCATCTACCGGAAAACTAGGACTTATGTTTAGCCAGCAACAAAACTATACCAAAGCCCTGCAATACATGAACGATGCCCTAAGGTTGGCAAACCATAATGGATTGGAACAAATAGCGGCCGAAACCTTGAACGATATGGGTTATGTTTATTTGCAGCAAAAGAACTACGACCAAGCCCTCGCCTATTATTTAAAAGGCTTGGAAAAGGACAAGGAACTGAGTATAAATACGGGTATATCCAATGAGTATAACTACATCGGCTACGTGTATATGATGAAGCACGACTACCCAAAAGCCGAGCAATACTTATTGGATGCCATCAAAACCGGGCTGGAAGTAAGGGCACTAAAAAATCAATTGCAAGCCCAGAACAACCTGGCCGAATTGTATCAGCTTTGGAACAAACCTGCACAGGCCTTGGCTCATTTCAAATTAGCTTCACTCCTCAAAGATTCTATATTCAATCAGAACAATACGCAGCGAATTATGAATATTGAATATGAGAAAAAGGAACTGGAACAGCGAGCCGAACAGGACAAGAAAGATACCCTTGCCGCTGCCGAACGAAAGAAACAACAATTGATATTGTTCTTTGTGGCTTTGGGATTGGTATCGGTGCTAATCTTTGCCATCTATGTAGTCAATTCACTTAAAGAACGGAACAAACAGAATAAAATAATTGAGGCACAAAAGAAAAAGGTAGAACAAAAGCAAACAGAAATACTCGATAGCATTGCATACGCATTACGCATACAAACCGCTATTCTTCCCTCCCCCCGCACAGTGGCACAACATCTGAAGGACTCATTCATACTCTATAAACCAAAGGATATTGTAGCCGGTGATTTTTATTGGATGGAGGCCCCCTCTAACTCCCCCAAAGGGGGAGAACAAATACGGCTGACGCATACAGAGGATAAGGCATTTCCCCTCTCCCCTTTGGGGAGAGACGGAGTGGGGCTTGGTGATTGGGATGGAATCGTTTTATTCGCCGCCTGCGATTGCACCGGACATGGAGTACCCGGAGCAATGGTTTCGGTAGTTTGCCACAATGCCCTAAACCGGGCTGTAAGAGAATTCGGATTAATAAACCCTGCCGCCATACTCGATAAAACAGCAGAATTGGTTATCGAAAACTTTGCAAAGAGTGAAGATGAAATTCAAGATGGGATGGACATTTCGATATGTGCCCTGAACACGAAAACTAGAACATTGGAATGGGCCGGAGCATACAATCCTTTAATCTTAATTCACAACGGAGAACTTATCGAAACCAAAGCCGATAAGCAATGTATAGGCCTCAATGTTGGTGTAAAGCCCTTTACAAATCATCAATTTACGCTACAACCCAACACCGGAATTTACTTGTTCACCGATGGCTTTGCCGACCAGTTTGGCGGCGAACCCGAAAGAAAAGTAACCAAACGAAAATTCAAGGAACTGTTGCTTTCCATCCAAAATGCTTCCATACAAGAGCAAGGTGTCCTGTTAGAAAACTACATTACCGATTTCAGAAAGGATATTCCACAAACCGACGATATACTGGTAATAGGGGTAAGGGCGTAAAGGAAAACCGTTATTCAGTTTAATTACCCTAATCATCTTCCGCTCCTCCCCTACTCCAACTGTTATATGTTACATTCTCCAAATCGGAATCAAATCCAAATATCCGTGTCATCTTACACATTTCTCATACTTTTGCCGCCCTACAATAACGAATGAAACCCTTTTACAATGGCCTGAAACTTGGTATTCTTGGAGGCGGACAACTCGGCAGAATGGCCATTCAGGAAGCTATTTCACTCAATATCCACATTGCTGTTTTAGACCCCGACTCCAAAGCTCCCTGTGCCGAAATAGCCAATAGCTTTACCTTGGGTAGCATCACCGATTATGATACAGTTTTGACCTTTGGCCGTAATTGCGATATAATTACCATCGAGATAGAACATGTAAATACCCAAGCCCTGAAACAGTTGGAAGCAGAAGGCAAGAAAGTGTTTCCACAGCCCGCTATTTTGGAAATGGTGCAGGACAAAGGCCTGCAAAAACAGTTTTATGCCCAGCATACTATCCCTACTTCAAACTTCATACTGATTGAAAACAAAAACGAACTAAGCACCTGCGGAATTGAGTTTCCTTTGGTGCAAAAGCTTCGTAAGGGTGGATATGATGGCAAGGGTGTCAGCGTTATTAAATCATTAGCCGAACTCGACAAAGCCTTTGACGCACCATCAGTGGTGGAAGAAATGGTGAAGTTCAGAAAGGAAATAGCCGTTATAGTTTCTCGAAACGAAAAGGGTGAAACCGCTGCTTATCCTCTGGTGGAAATGGAGTTCAGTGCCGAAGCTAATTTGGTGGAGTTTCTTTATTGGCCAACCGATGAAAGCATTGATGTTCAGGAAAGAGCAAAGGCAATAGCCATTTCGGTAGCCGAAAGAACTGGAATAGTTGGCTTATTGGCCGTTGAAATGTTTTTAACCGATACCGATGAAATACTCGTAAACGAAATTGCTCCACGCACCCATAATAGCGGACATCACACCATAGAAGCTGCAGCAACATCACAATTTATGCAACACCTTCGGGCAGTTGTTGGCCTGTCGCCGGGCAGCACCGCTATCAAAACTCCGGCCGCCATGATTAATCTCTTGGGTGAAAATGGTTATTCGGGCAATGCACATTACGAAGGCCTGGAAGAGGTTTTATCCTGGCCCGGTGTTTATGTGCATTTGTATGGAAAATCGCAAACCAAACCCTTCCGCAAAATGGGACATATAACAGTTACTGCATCTAATCTGGAAACCGTGAAAGCCCTAGCGATGAAAGTCAAGGAAAGGGTGAGGGTAATTAGTAATTAATAATTGACAATGGATAATTGACAATGGATAATTGACAATGGCTGACACAAACTTTTAACTTTAAACAAGAAACTTTAAACTACACATCCCCTCATGCTCAATCGTACTCAATCTGAAAACCTCTTTCAAAAGGCAAAAAATTATTTCCCCGGTGGTGTAAATAGCCCTGTTCGAGCATTTCGCTCCGTGGGAGGAACACCGCTCTTTATTGAAAGAGGGATTGGAAGCCACATAACCGATGCAGATGGCAATACTTTCATAGATTTCTGCTGTAGCTGGGGACCCTTGATTTCAGGTCATGCACATCCTTCCATTGTGGAAGCCATCAGCGAGGCCGCTAAATTGGGAACCTCATTCGGCACACCCACACGTAAGGAAAATGAATTAGCCGAATTGATATTGTCCAATCATCGCTATTTGGAACGCTTGCGGTTTGTAAGTTCAGGCACCGAAGCCGTGATGAGTGCCATTCGTTTGGCTAGGGGCTATACCGGACGTAATAAAATATTAAAGTTTGAAGGCTGCTACCACGGTCATGTGGATGCCTTATTGGTAAAAGCGGGTTCCGGATTGGTAACATTTGGCGGAAGCAGTTCTGCCGGTATTCCCGAAGCAGTGGTGAACGAAACCATAACCGTTTCGCTTAACGATGAAAACTTGGTGGAAGAGGTTTTTCAAAAGTATGGAAACGATATTGCGGCCATTATCATTGAACCCGTGCCTGCAAACAACGGTTTGCTTATCCAACGCAAAGAGTTCTTGGAATTCTTAAGAACCATTACCCAAAAGCATGGTTCGCTCCTCATTTTTGATGAGGTGATAAACGGCTTCCGCATCGGTTTCGAAGGAGCAGCGGGTTATTACAACATTCAACCCGATATTATCACCTTCGGGAAAATAATCGGTGGTGGATTGCCCGTTGGGGCTTATGGGGCAAGTTCAGAAATCATGAAACATATTTCGCCGGAAGGAAATGTTTATCAAGCGGGAACATTAAGCGGAAACCCTATGGCTATGGCTGCCGGAAAAGCACAATTGCAACTTTGTTTGGCTCCGGGTTTCTATGAAAGATTGGAAGAAAACTGCAATTGGCTGTCCAACGAAGTGGAAAGCTTTGCCAAGCAAAAAGGCATCCCATTTAAAATGCACCGCATCGCCTCTATCTTCTGGATAGCCTTTTCAGATGCCGAGCATATCCGTTCTGCCGAGAACATTGATGCAGACAGTATGCAGCATTTCAGAAAACTGCACGCTCATTTGCTGGATAGCGGCGTTTATTTGGGCCCATCAGGCTATGAAGTAGGCTTTGTTTCCTCAGCTCATACCCAAGAAGACTTGAAGTTTGCAGCTGAGGCTATGAAGGCGGGGTTAGTGGCGGGTTAATCTCTATTTCACCCAGATTTGCAAAGTCTTTAACTAAGATTATCCCTAAAAATTAGCTGCATAATCAGCTTGGCTGCGGCGGATAACCTCGTAGGCTTCTTCTTTACCATAAATGTTTGCAATTCTGCAAGTAGGATTTGACGAACCGGGAATGTTTTTGTAAGTCAGGAAGTAATGTTTTAACCTATCTATAATGTTAGCCGGACAATCTTCAATGCTTCTCCATGTGGCATAAAGCTCGTCATGAAGAAACACAGCAATTATTTTATCGTCGGCTTGGTTTTTATCAATGAGTCGAAAGCCTCCAATGGGTACAGCCTGCATGATAATGTTTCCGTGGGCAATAGTCCGTTCGGTGAAAACGCAAATATCTAAAGGGTCTCCATCGCCTTCAGTAACCGTTTCGCCACTTTGTTGGCTGCAATATTCAGCTATAGATGCTCCGCAATAGGTTTGGGGCACAAAGCCATATAACGAGGGAACAATATTGGAGAATTTCTGCGGGCGATCCACTTTCAAGAAACCGCTGGCTTTGTCCACTTCATATTTCACACTATCTGTTGGTACAATTTCGATAAAAGCATTTACAACACGAGGACAATCAGCTCCGGGAGAAATGCCGTGCCATGGATG
>CANJNG010000109.1 GCA_947475205.1 Bacteroidota bacterium | reverse complement strand
TTATAACCGCTCCAATGCCTTTATGATAAACTTCAAACAAAGCTCCACCGACCCCAATCTAGGTTATACCCGCTGACACGTGTAAACACCTTTAACCTTGCAAGGATATACCCGCTGACACATGTAAACACCTGTAACATTGCAAGGATATACCCGCTGACACGTGTAAACACCTGTAACCTTACTAGGTTATACCCGCTGACACGTGTAAACACCTGTAACCTTGCAAGGATATACCCGCTGACACATGTAAACACATGTAACCATGCAAGGATATACCCGCTGACACATGTAAACACATGTAACATGCTAGGATATACCCGCTAACACGTGTAAATACATAAATAAAATTCATTTCTACAGGATTTAATCCACTAAACCTATAATCTTAAACGGATTGAATAAGGTTTTATAAAGTGGCCCATACCTATTGTGACGGGCTTGTTCTTCTTCTCTGTACCAAAACTGTAGGCTATGCACCGGATATAAATAGCCAAAATCATAAGAGGTATGTCCTTTTAGTTTGCTTGCAATCGAAGAAAGCGGGTAGCGGTAATGCTTTTCCCGCTCATTAACTATCAATTGTGCTTGCTGGCGAACCGCAACTGCTTTATCCAATAAGCTATCGCAGTTACACGGCTTGTGATTGATTTTGGCTGAACGTTTGGCTAATATATAATCCAATGTATAATAACGGTGCAAAGCACGGAAGTTAGTCATAGTATAACCATCCCTTAAATCATTTTGCCAAAAAGTTAAGGTTGTATCAACTCGATACTTCCAGATCGGAGGATTAATACGACTTGTATACAAATTAATATCCCTACTTTTGGTGGCGAACTCATACAGTTTTCGCCAAACTGTACTTCGAATTTTAGTGATTTCCGCTATACTGGCCTTACGTTGCAAATATTTATATGATATTGGTGGTCTAGGATGAAATTCATTGTTCATACCCTTAGGTAGCTCATCGGTAATACTCATGGCGGTAAGCCATTTTATCAAATTTTCTACCTTAAGAAAATGGCTTTGTTGAAATAAAATATATTCAATTTCTGAGTAAGTTGAGCCACTATTTAGTGGTAAAACTTTGGTAGCATCAAATATTGATCCTTTACTTGCTTTATAATTTGCATTCAAACCATTTATATACATTGCTGCTGAATAGGCAAGTTTATTGCCATTCTCCCACTGATTCCAACTCCACCTTGCAATGCTCCAATCTATCAACCAATATCCCCATTCCCAACCCGAAGAAAAGGTAAGATGGCCGGGAACTTGATAGGCTTCACAGGTATCAATATCATTCAGTCTTGCGGTGAGATAAGGCAATAAAAGCATGGGAACTGAATTATCAAACGTTACCCAGTAAGCTGATTCAGGATAATACCAGGTTTCTCGGATCTTCAATTGTTCTTTCAGAAACTCAAATTGGTGACGTTGGTTTTTGTTTTGATAAACGGGAGCGTTCTCTTCGGTCATGTCATAGAACATAACCGTGTGAGCCATAATGCCTCGCTTTCTATCCAATGCTGTGGAAGTGGAATCCCATTGAAATTCTTTTTTACCTGTAACCACTTGTTCATTATCGTGCTTCACGATGTGTTGTCGCCCCATGAGTTTGGTGCTTGGTTTGTGTTCACTTAGCCAAGCTATCATTTTCAAACGAAGGGCTTCCTTTTTAGAACGGTTCCCTCCAACAAACTCTGCCGATGCAAATTCCATATTGAGCAAATCCCAATCGATCTGCATTAGCCATTCGAGATTTTTCAGCACCTGCTTTTCTTTTGATTGCAGGCTTTGGGTGGGAGAGAGATACATCTGAAAGGTTTTCTGCTGAATCATGTGTAGTGAAAAATCTACACCCACCAATATTCCCCGGCTATGGGCATAATCAACAAAAGCCTTAGCATGGGTAGGCCATTTCTTTCGGTCAATATTCTCTAAAAGACAGAATTCAAAATAGTTTTGACCATTCCGCACCAACCAATTGATGTATTCTTTTACCGAGTTCAAGGCACCGGGGAAATCTTGATCGAGAAGGGGTTCAGTAAGCTCTAGAGGGTGTTGTGTGTGAAGGTGAAAGCCTTTTTTGTCGAAAACAGGTTTAGCTTCCCAATAAAGAATTGTTTCAATAGGCCATCGGCTTCCATGATTGGGTATATAGGTTTCGCGTGGGTGATAAAATGCAAATCCGAGTTTTTCCTGCAGCAAACCATAAAGCCCAAAACTTACTCCTTGATATGAAGTGGCCGATAGTTTAAAAATTTGGTTAGCACCGCTTCTTTCCCAACCATAATTATGAAGCGGGTATGAGAAGTAAGGATAATCATGTCCCTCACCCGCTCTGCTTTTCAAATTGGGGTTTAATTCCGATAAAGCAGGAAGTTGTAGGATTACATCGGCCTTGGTATTGTTGAATTCCACAGGGCAGATAAATGACTGTTGCAATAGTGCCTTAACGTCATCGAGTGTAGTAGCTGTGATGGGATTGTCCCAATAGGCTTTATCGCCATTGATAGAAATGGAGGTGGTTGCCGTAGAATTCAGATAGCTGAATAGGAGAAGTAGAAAGAAAGAAACTTGCTTAGTCATCAAAAACTGCTATATTTATTGGGTTTCAAAGGTAGCAGTTATCAATGCAATTCTTGTTTGAGCGATTATGTATATTTGCAGACTTCCGTATCTACCTTTACAGGAAGACACCCTTATTCTTTGGCTTCGTATTTTGAAAAATCCTCTACTTTCGCCCGCTTTTAAAAAGCATTCATTGGGGTCCCGTAGTTCAATGGATAGAATAGAAGTTTCCTAAACTTTTGATATGAGTTCGATTCTCGTCGGGACTACTTCACAGGAAGGCACACTATTTTTAGTGTGCCTTTTTATTTTACCTTCTCCGAAACCCTTGTCTTTCGTACAATTAGCTCTACCGCCGAATTGATTTTAGGTGTTCGATATGTATTTTCCTGAAAAATCAACTTTTCAGGAAATATCGAACACACTATTGACTGTTTCACAGAATCATGTATTTCCCAATATATAATTCAGAATAGCTACTGCTCCATCTTTACCAGCTTGCACGGCATCTACAACTTCTTTCCCTCCATTTACGCAGTCGCCACCGGCAAACACACCTTTTAAATTCGTTTCTCTGTTTATATCCAGTGAAATCTTCCCTGTTTTGTTTTCGAGTTTAGTTTCATTAACCAAATCTTCAAACGGAATTTGCCCTGCGGCTTTAATAACCATATCCACATCTATAGAAATAGTTTCACCTGTATCTACTGGGCTTCTTCGTCCCGATGCATCCGGTTCGCCCAGTTTCATTTTAGAGCAAATCAGTTTGGTAACCTTTCCGTTTTCGCCCACTATTTCTTTTGGGCTGGCTAACCAAATAAAAGAGCAGCCATCTAAACGAGCCAAAGCCAATTCCACGTCAGTGCAAGGCTTTTCATTTTCGGTGCGGCGGTAAATCATCGTTACCTCTTTTGCACCAAGCCGTTTTGATTGCGTTGCTGCGTCTATCGCCGTCATTCCCATTCCAATCACAGCTACTTTGTCGCCAACTTGTATGCGGGAATAATCATTTGTCCGTAAGTCATAAATAAAGGAAATAGCATCAACCACACCCGATAAGCTTTCTCCCGGAATAGCTAATTCGCGGGCAATTCCAACCCCGATTCCCAGAAAAACGGCATCGTAATCTAGTTGGAGTTCAGTCATCGAAATATCTTTTCCTAACTCCTTATTGTATTGAATGTCTATCCCTCCAATAGAGGTAATGTAATCCACTTCATCTTGGCAAAATTCAGGGCTTACTTTATAGGCAGCCACACCATAAGTCATTAGCCCGCCTCCTTTATTATCCTTTTCAAAAATAGTTACATCTACCCCTTCACGCGATAGTGCATGAGCACAAGCCAAACCTGCAGGACCGGCTCCAACTACCGCCACTTTCTTACCGGTGGAAGGTTTGCGTTCAAATAACTTCCACTTTTCGGTAATGGCTTTTTCGGTGGAATAGCGTTGCAGTTTGGCAATCGAAATGGGTTCTTCTTCCAGCAAGTTATACACACAAACTCCTTCGCATAGCTTTTCTACCGGGCAAACCTTTGAACACCCACCACCCATTATGTTGGAAGTAAAAATTGTTTTAGCCGACCCTTTTATATTTCCCGAAGCAATTTGCTTGATAAACAGCGGCACATCAATACTGGTTGGACAGGATTTTGTGCAGGGTGCATCGTAGCAGTTTAGGCAACGATTTGATTCAATTATTGCACCCTCGGGATGGTCGAAAGGTGGATGAACATCAGAAAAATTAACTACATACTCCTCGGTTGAAAGACGGTTACTTTGAATAGCCATAGTTTTCAGTTTTAAGCAAAAACAAAAATAGGGTTTTTATTTTAAATGAAATTACAGAATATTTCAAAACCAAGAAGTGCTACACTATCTTTAGCAGAGAAATTTATCTTTTCACCAATAAATCAATAAGCAAATCACACCATTGTCCCAAAATACTAAAAAACAGCTCTCTCCCGAAGAAAATAAAGCCTTACTCAACATGCTAAAAGCCCGTTTTGAGAAAAACACAAACCGACATCAGGGGCTTGACTGGGCTAAGATTCAGGCTAAGTTGGAAGCTAATCCTGAAAAAATATGGTCGCTTAATGAAATGGAAAGAACCGGCGGCGAACCCGACGTACTGGGACAGGATGCAAAGTCGGGAGAGTATCTTTTTTACGATTGCTCACCCGAAAGCCCTGCAGGTCGCCGCAGTTTTTGTTACGACCGTGAAGCACTCGACTCAAGAAAAGAACATAAACCGAAAGACAGTGCTATGGATATGGCCGCCGCTTTTGGCATTGAGCTTTTATCGGAAGAGCAATATCGGGAATTGCAGCAACTTGGAAAATTCGACACCAAAACATCAAGTTGGGTAAAAACGCCTGCTGCCATCAGAAAACTGGGCGGGGCAATCTTTTGCGATAGACGTTACGAAACTGTATTTACATATCACAACGGTGCAGAATCATATTATGCTGCCAGGGCATTTCGGGGGGTGTTAAAGGTCTGATTGCGATATTCTAAGGCATGGGTTGTATGGCTTTGGGATTTTGATTCAGTCATCCCAAAACAAACACCCTCCAAATCTGTTCAATCTGTTTTGAATTGAACCTATGCTTTCTACACTCCTATCTTCAGCCTTCGTAATCTTCCTATTTATGAATTTTATGTTTCTAATTGCCCTGCTCAAAAAGGACAATAGTGTGGTGGATATTGGCTGGGGAATGGGTTTCGTGGTACTAACTGCTTTTTTGTTTAATTCAACCGCAGCATTTAATGCAGATAGTAGAAAGATTGCCATTTTGATTATGGTTACCTTATGGGGATTGAGGTTGGCTTCTTATATTTTTGTTCGAAACTTTGGCAAAGGCGAAGATTACCGCTACAGGCAATGGCGAACCGATTGGGGTAAAAACGTTATTTGGAGAAGTTATTTGCAGGTGTTTATGTTGCAGGGTGCTATTCTGTTTTTGGTATCGCTGCCCATAAGTATGGTTATGCTTAATAGCCAAATCGTAGGCTGTCTGGATAATTCTAATGAATTAGGGTTTTTAAATTACAGTGGAATTGCCTTGTTTGCAGTCGGATTAATTATCGAATCTCATGCCGATTGGCATCTGTATTGGTTTAAACTTAAACCTGAAAGCAAAGGCCGAATAATGAAATACGGATTTTGGAGCATTACCCGCCATCCCAACTATTTTGGCGAAGCCTTGCTTTGGTGGGGAATATTTGTGTTTGCTATTCCTTCGGGGTATTGGTATATAAGTGTGATAAGTCCTGTGCTTATTACCTTTTTGCTGGTGCGTGTTTCGGGTGTGGCATTACTTGAAAAGAAATATGCCGGTAATCCCGAATATCAGGAATACATTAAAAACACAGCCGCTTTTATTCCTTGGGTGAAATAGCTGTTTCAGTCCCTTTCTTGTGTTCAAATTGCGAGAGAATACTTTTCCCTCGCATTCTAAATATTTAGACACTATAGGATTTAGAGTGGTAATATTAATTGGAACGCAAATGACACAAATTAAGCGAGTTGCCGCAAATAATACCAATAGTTAAGGATTTCTGAGTATTCAAAATTTGTGATTATTTGCTCTATTAGCGTCATTAGCGTTCCAATTTTTTCTTTTTCACTCAGAATCCTGTAATGCCAATATTTAATGATTGGAATTTAAGGATTCCTACCCATTTTAGTAATAATTTTGCGTTTTTGGTAAAAGAGGATAAGTCCATTGTTTAAGGTCTTAAAACTTTATGTCGCAGGTTAAACTATTTCTCGAAAGCCTTAAGCCTGATGAATTAATTCGGGTAACTACCTTTGTTCGGAAAATTGGAAAAGAGAAGGCTGTTTATGATTTCATAGTGTCGAAACTCAAAAAAGAGTTTGTGCTCGATGAAAAGAATTTAGCCAAAATAGGAGTTAACGAAAGTCATTTCAACAAAATTTCATCGGTTCTATTAACCAAAGCCTATCAATGCCTTTTCCCCAATGCCGGACTGGATTTGCTGCTTTTTTTGAAAGACAAGAATTTGCCCAACCATTTCAAACATGAAATTTGGCAGCACGAGAAAGAGCTACTTTCTAAACCCAAAACCGAAGCCTTAAACCAATATTACCTTAAAACCTTTCACTTACTTATTGATTTGCCTTTCACAACCTATGATGAAAAGCTAACAGCCTACATAGGCGAAAGGTATTTGGATACATTAATCCAACGCACACCAGCTTGGGAGCAATATGTGGAATGCCATATTTTATTTTCGGATATAAATCGGCTTTCGGCAAAGAAAAACAAAAAGGTTCGCGACCGAATTACCCTCGAACTACTCACCACAAAAGAACTAGAGCTGGAAAGTACCGACTATTATTTGGCTCGGTTCTACAATTACAGGAGTATTTGCAGCTATTATCTCTATCTGGAACCTACTCCACCAATGGCACAGGCATATTTGGTGAAAGCCATTGCGTTAGAAAAGCACATTGCGTGGTTTTATCCCATTAATATCAGCAAATTTCTGAATTTGATGTATGCTGATATGTTGTTTTTCAACAACCAGTTCAGCCAATCGTATGAAATTTACTCCAATGTGTTTGCCGACCCGCTCGAAACCAATATGTATGGCTATTATTATCATTGCGAGCAGTATGTCTTAGTTAATTTAATCAGGGAAGATTTTGATACTGCCGAAAAAGCCCTAGCTCTTAATTTTGAGGATGCTATAAATAAACGCCTCGATATTTATGCCACCCGGGGTGCTATGAGTTACGCAAAACTTTACCTCAGCCGGGGGCAGTTGAAAGAAGCTATTTTCTATATAAATCTTTGCCGCGAAATGAATGAAACAGCTACGTATCACCCCTTCGAGTTTCAGATAAAAATATTGGAATGTATTTATTTCTTTTTGAAAGGCGATTTCGATTTTGCCGAACGCCTTTGTGCAAGAAACATCAAGACAATTATTACTAATCCCGAAAGCAAGCGACATACTAATTACCTCACATTCTATAAACTATGTTTGGGCTTTGCTAAAGCTAAATTTAATAATACTCCCATTTCGGAAAAGAAAATAGCCGACTTCTTAACCCTCGAAAGAGTATTACAGAACCTATATGTGAATCTTCCACGAAAGATGTTGGACAGGATTTTGGAGAAGTAAATTGACCTTCAAGGCTGTCCCAAATGCGTATCCACCCCCAAGAGTATATTCTTGAGCAGATAACCCTTGCTAAGCTTACATTTCCCGATATACTTCGACATAGCTTTGAAGCTTTAGATAGCGGCAAACGGGGCTTTTTCGATGTGCAGCCCCAAAGCATAGAAATAGATTCGGGTATTTTTATCAATCCTTCCGCAGCGGGCGGTTTCCCGGAAGTTTCAGTATCGCAGATAGAAGGCTCGTTGGTGCTGAGTTGTCCGTGCAGCAGCCCCAAACGCAAACTTTGCGAACATCAGGCACAGGTGCTTTTTGTGTTGATGGACAAACCCTATTTGCGTATTTTCTTTGATGCTGCTTTGCGACACACCCGAATGCAGCAAACGGCAAAAGATTATGGTTTGGAAAATGAAACTAATCTCGACCAATATTTCAAGGTAGAATATACCCAAAAGGCGGTGGAAATTACCCCCAAAGCTAAGGAGTTATTGGCCGTAAATCCTACCACAAATGCTTTCTTTACAGAGAATTTACTCCCGAAAAAGAGTAGCAAACTACCCGATGCAGATGCCGAAAGCGAAAGCCGAAAAACGATAATTGTATTTCGCAAACACCGCTATTACGACCAGTTTAATGTAGAGCTTTTCGAGGCCCAAACCAGCAAGGACGGTAAAATCAAGAATCCACTTACGGCACTCGACCCGCTTCCCTTAATTTGGAAAACCGACCGGTTGGAAGTGGCTAAGTTTTATACCGGAATCTCAAAATTCCAAAACCAGTTTGCTACCACAAAATCGGATAGCGATATTGAGGGCTTGAAAATGATAGTGAGTAATCCTCTAGGTTTATCTGTTTATTACCACGATGCGACCATTTCTGAAAACATAACAGCCAATTCGCTTGTATCGGCAAGGTTGGAGCTACTAAATATTGATTTAAACCTTACCGTGGATTTACGTCCCCCGTTTTACGAAATTTCGGGCGAAATGATGGCCAACGGCAAGGCCTTCCCACTTTCAACCGTAAATATAAAATACGATTATTTTGTGCAAATTGGCAATAATCTCAACTTGATTACCAATACGGATATGCTTAGGGTATTGGAATTTTTCAAGAAAAATAATCCCATTACCCTTATTCATACTTCCAAATTCGAAGAGTTTAAAACAAGTGTTTTAGACAAGCTCGAACATCAAATCCAAATTAAATATTCTTACATACAACCTGCCAGCCCCGAGCAGATTGTGGAGCAGGGATTCGACCAAAGCGAAGGCAGAATCATATACCTGCAAGATTCGGAGAATTATGTAACCATAACCCCCGTAATGCGATACGGGAACATTGAAATTCCGGTGTTTTCCCGCAAACAGATTCAAGACACAGACCCTAACGGCAACGTGTTTAAGGTGGAACGAAACAATGAAGCCGAGGCTAAATTTACTGCTTTGATAATGCGGCAACATCCCGAATTTGAAGAGCAAATTCAGAGCTATGAGTATTTTTATTTGCACAAAAACAAATTCTTGGACGAAACTTGGTTTCTGGATGCTTTTGAAGTTTGGAAAAGCGAAGGCATAGCGGTGTTGGGATTTAATGATTTACAGAAAAATAAACTTAACCCCAATAAAGCCACTGTTTCGGTGAGTGTGGTAAGTGGCGTAGATTGGTTCAATGCGGCTTTGGCCGTGAAGTTTGGGAAGCAGAAAGCCACGTTGAAAGCTTTGCATAAATCGCTCCGTAACAAAAGTAAATATGTGCAGTTGGACGATGGAACTTTAGGCATTTTGCCCAACGAATGGTTGAAACGCTTGGAGGAGTATCTGGAGGCAGGTGAAGTGGTGGAAGAAGAAATCCGTATTCCAAAAAGCAATTTTGAGGAAATAAAATCGCTGTTCAATACCGAAATTCTGGGACAAGAATTGATGCGGGAATTGGATTCTTATTCTCGGAGATTTCAGAATATTCAGGATATTGCCGAAGTGGAAGTGCCTGCCGAGCTAAATGCTACGCTGCGTGATTACCAAAAGCAGGGACTAAATTGGCTGAACTTTTTAGATGATTTGAACTTTGGGGCTTGCCTCGCCGATGATATGGGCTTGGGTAAAACCATTCAAATAATCGCTTTTATATTGCTTCAACGCAAAAAGCAGACGCATAACACTAACTTGGTGGTGGTGCCTACTTCGTTGCTGTTTAACTGGCAAAACGAGGTGGAGAAGTTTGCCCCTAGCATAAAGATTTTCACGCATTACAGTGCGAGCCGAGTAAGAGATAGGCACGAGTTTGACGGCTACGAAATTGTACTTACTACTTATGGTATGTTACTTTCGGATGTGGATTTGTTACGGAAATATAAGTTCAACTACATTTTTCTGGACGAATCGCAGGCCATTAAGAACCCCGATTCGCAACGCTACAAAGCCGCCCGAATGATACAAGCCCGAAACCGAGTGGTGCTAACCGGAACACCCATCGAGAACAACACTTTCGATATTTTTGGGCAGCTTTCCTTTGCCTGCCCCGGGCTGTTGGGTAATAAGCAGAATTTTCGGGATATTTATTCCACCCCTATTGATGTATTTGAAGATAACCGGCGGGCTGTGGAACTTCAACGAAAAATAAAACCATTCATCTTGAGAAGAACCAAAAAGCAAGTGGCCACCGAACTTCCACAGAAGACGGAAATGGTGATTTATTGCGAAATGGGAACCGAGCAACGCAGGATTTACGACGCTTACGAAAAGGAATTGCGGGAATATGTGTCGGCGAAGGGCGACGATGAGTTGCAGAAAAACAGTATGCACGTTTTGACGGGGCTTACTAAGCTGCGGCAAATTTGCAATGCACCAAGTTTGCTGAAAGATGAACTCTTTCATGGCGAACATTCGGCCAAAATAGAGGTGCTGATGGAGCAGATAGAAAGCAAGGCCGAGGGCCATAAGATATTGGTGTTTTCACAGTTTGTGGCAATGCTTGATTTGATAAAAGCCGAACTGCAACGCCGTAATATTCCCTTTGAGTACCTCACGGGACAAACCCGAAATAGGGAATCGGTGGTGAATTCATTTCAAGATAACCCTGCTATTCGAGTATTTTTGATTAGCCTAAAAGCTGGCGGCACTGGGCTTAATCTCACTGAGGCTGATTATGTATATTTGGTGGACCCGTGGTGGAACCCGGCAGTGGAAAACCAAGCCATTGATCGTAGTTACCGTATTGGTCAAAACAAAAACGTTATAGCCATTCGGCTAATTTGTCCCGACACGGTGGAGGAAAAGATTATGAAGCTGCAACGATCGAAAACCAAACTGGCCGGCGATTTAATTAAAACCGATGCCGGAGTGGTGAAACTGTTGAAGAAAGGGGAATTGATGGAGATGCTGGGGTGAGATTGCCCCCAATTACCCCAATTAAATTCTCCCCCATTTAATGACGCCTATTTTCCCTATCATTGCATAATTACTTACAATAATGCAGTAGACTGTAATTAAAAGGAGTAACACAATATATTAGACCATGAAAAAAGAAATTGAGATAATAAACGAGGTTATTGAACTGTATTTTGAAGCCAACCCCACTTTAAGCATTGTGCCGGTGAAGGAGCTAATGCCTGCTTTAATTGCAGCTGATGTTTTTAGAAAGGATGAAAAAAAGGGCAAACCAATCAGAGATGTTTTGCGAAAACTGGACAAGACCGAGGAACTGCATTTGATTCCCACGGCACATGGCGAGGAAAAAGAACTGGGCACCCACTGGTATTTTGTTAAACCGGGCACACCAAAACCCGAAACAGCCTATAAGCAACAAGCCCCATCGGTAAAACGATTGGAGGCCGAACAACTTAGATTGCTAAGCGACGAAACCTATATAATAGATCTCTGCGATACCGTTTTGCAGAAAAAGGCCCAACGCCAAAAGCGGTTTCCATTTCTGCTGGGAGATTATCATAAAGATGGGCGAACGAGAACCCAATTACCGGTGGAGGCCTATTATGCCAGTCTGAATTTAGTGATTGAATACACGAATCGCGAGCCAGATACCGATAGCGATTTTGACGAGAAACCCAAGAAAAAGACTGCGAGCGGAGTAAGCCGCGACGAACAACGCCGAATTTACGACAGTCGCCGAGCCGAGGTTTTGCCTAAACATGGCATTCAACTTGTATGGATTAGCTATGAAAGTTTTAAACTGGATGGCAGCAACTGCCTCGTGCGAAACGCCGAAAAGGATTTAAAAACAATTGAAACTTTATTGAAGACTGAAGGGGTAGAAATGCCGGATTAAATGTAAGATGGGCTTGGAGCCTGTTTCGGTAATAAGAGTCCAATTACACTGTGCAGATTTACTTCACAAACAACTTCTCCGCTACAGTTTTCATTCCGTCAGAAATTAAAATAGTGTAAACTCCGGCAGCTAAGTTGGAGCAATCGAAGAACAGTTTTGGTGAGCCGGTATCTAAAATTCCGGGAGCGAATGCGGAAACTTTCCGTCCAAACTGGTCGGTAATGGTTGCCGTGGATTGTTTTCCAAAACCTGATTTCAAATCTACGCAAACTATCCCTTTTGCCGGATTAGGATACATTCTGATTTCCAAAACTGATGGAGCGGCAGAAACTGAAACTGTTCCCAACACATCAAAATCCCAATAACCCAAGGGAGCCGGCATTGGACGAACCTGAGTTTTACCCGAATTGGACGTGGCCTCAATGTAATAATACACCCGTGTCCCCGAAGCTTGCGGGGGAATATTCCCAGTCCAGGTATCGGTTGCAGCGTTTGTTAGGCTCATTGATGTTTGCTGAAAGGGTTGCAAGGTATCGGTTCGGTAATAAACGGTTGCCGATGCTATTCCACTGCGGTGCTTAATCCAGGCATTTACAGTATATGGCGTAGAAACATTATAGGTATCGTCGAGCGGTTGATGCGTAATAAGCAATGGATTGGCTGCTCCTATTTCCTTTGTTATGCAATGCAATGCCCCACTCGCCTGAATAATGTTGTTGCAATCAATAAACACAATTTTATATCCCGGTAGGGCGGTTTCCCAAATCCGTTTTGCAATGGTGTCAAACTCGGGACGGTATTG
>CANJNG010000108.1 GCA_947475205.1 Bacteroidota bacterium | reverse complement strand
TTGGCGATTTCGGAGACGAAAACTGTCTGCCACCACTGAACTTGATACGAAGCACAAAGCTTCATTTAACCACTGAACCGCCAATTTCTTGTAGGTGCTGTTATAAGCCGTTTTTATTTCCATCCTGCTTTGTTTGAGAAAGTTTCATAGTCGCAACCTGTTGAGTAGTCAAGTTCCTTTTTAGTTTTAAGTTCATACGCTGTTTCCGAAATAGTTAATAGTTCTTCAAAATCTTCGTCCTTAGGCATTTTAGTTGGGTCGCTTAAAACTGCTTCATAAAAAGCTTGTCCACTTGCAACTGCTTTGCACCTTGCATAAAGAAAGAAGTCAGCAGAAAAATGCTCATCATTGTCTTTGAATGAGTATTGTCCAATGTTTTGGGCGTGCTCTTTCGTGTCTATGGTATATAACTTAAATGTCAAATTTTCTTCAAATTGTTTGATGTCGCTAACTTTAAGTTTTGATAAATGTCTAATTGCAGGGTCTAAAATTTTGTCTTCGTCCGCCTGTTGCCAGTCAAAAAGTGAAATGATTTCCCAAAATTGCTTATCGTCCATCATCTTTTTCGGAGATAGAATTCTGTTATTATATGCCTCTCGTGCTATTAGTTTTTCTTCCTCAACCTCTTTGATGAATTCCTCCTGTTCATTCTCCCAACGCCATTCAAAAAACGCTTGGGAGCCAAAGTCCTTCCCGTCTGTCCCAACGAGATAAAAGCCGTCATTACCGCCAATCTTCAACTTTAGCTTTTCTTCAGATGCACTTAAAGGAATATTGCCTAATAACTCAAATTTGTTTTTAAAAATCTCTTGTGAGTGGATTTCAATGCAAGGTTTATTTGTGTTGCTGTGCGAAAATCTTTTTATAACTAATGGTTTTAAAAGTTGCGTGTCATTAATTTTTGGTTTCTCTAAGTCAATATAACTTGTGATTGTAATCAAATAAAAGTCGTAGTCCGAAAAGTCAAACTTCCCTTTTTTTATAACTCTAAAAGCTCCAAAGAAATTTCTTTGAAGTCTTGTTATAAATATGTCACCGCTTTGTATCATTATCTGTTCGTTTGTCTTTTCGTTTTTTGAAGTCAGGTTTGGGTTTGCAGTGTCGTCCTAAAATGGCTTATAACGTTTTGCAGCTACCCGAAGGGCGGGACTTTTACCACAAAACTTGATTTGAAAAACTAATGTTTGGTTAACCACAAAACTGTCTTTGGAACACGAAACCCCGCCTTTTGGGTAGGTGCTGTTATCGGTTCGGCTTTTTATTGTCATATTCGTTTTTCTCAATTTTATACCAATTATGTTCAACTCCGTCAAGGTTAAATCTCTCGATAAAGCTTAGTCCAACTCTTTTCAAAATTTTATTTGAACAGTCATTATCGCAGTCAGCCATTGCATACACTTCATTTGCTTTAAGTTCTTCAAAAGCGTAATTTAATGAAGCAATTGCAGTTTCTGTCGCAATTCCTTGACCCCAATATTTTTTCATCAACCTATATCCGAGGTCATAATAATTTTTGTGCTTGTTTGTCAAGTCAGTTACAAATTTTAGTCCTGTCCAACCGATAAAATCGTTTGTTTTTTTGTCAATAATTGCCCAACGTCCAATTCCATTGTCAATATATTGCTGTCTTATAAAATTAATTACTTCAACAATTTGCTCTTTGTCAGTTACAGGTTTCTTACCCAAATATCTGTGTACTTCTGGGTCAGAGTCAAGTTCAAACATCCCGTCAATGTCTGTAGGAATTATTTCTCTCAAAATTAGTCGTTCTGTTTCTGCAAAGACTTTGACCTTATTTTTGATTTTTACTGCACTTATCATTTCACTGTCAATTCTTTCTTGAGTTAATATTTCAAACCCATTTTTCAAATAGAAACCAATTGGTGACATATAAAATTCTCCATCGTGTTTCAAATCATTATTATGGTCAATTACCCAACCATAAAACTCTCCCAAATCTCTTTTAAGTCTATTGATTAATAAGTTGCCAAATCCATTTCCCTTGTATTCATTTTTAACGATAATTGAGAACCTTTTTTCTTTCTCTTTTTCAAATTCAACCGCCCAAGCTAAAACACTATTATTCTGTTCAATTAGATAATGATTATAGTTTTCAATCCCTTCTAATAATATTCCAAATCTGTCTTTAAGTTTAATAGGATACTCATCATTCCACATTTGATCTATTTGCTGGAATTGGTCACTATTAATATTTTTTGTCTTTATGATTTCCATTAGCTTGTTTCTCTTTCTGCGGTTGTTCTATTAAGCTGACCGATAACTCCCTTATATGTGCCACATCGTGGCACATATTCATCCATAATACAGGAAATTTGTGCCATAACGTAGTGTACATATATTTTCCCCCAAAAATACACCTCTCGCCAATCCAAACCCCACAGCCCAGTAAATATTTTTCAACCATCAATTTTCATTCATCCACACTTTCCCTCAATTCATCGAAACGAAAATCCCCCCGAAATCCCATTTTTGGAAAGGAAAATAGAAAATTTTTGTCAGTCGGAAACCCTTGTCGGGTGCGGGTTTTAAATTTGGGAATGGACGAAAAAGGGGGGCTAAGAACTGTAGATTATGAGAAATTTTAGTAGGAAAATTTTGAAGGGGTCTGTTTTTTTGCCGATAATATTTGCAGTATTAATTGCAAAGCTATGTTTAACGAATCACAACTAACCCTAGGCACAAACGCATTTTATTGGGTTTGCAGGGAGATAAAACCTATAAACAAATTGCGGCAGATAACATCTGGACTTTAGATACAGTAAAAAAGGATATAGAGGGGCTATATAAACTGCTGGGAGTCAAGACCCGAAATGCTGCGGTGAAAAAGGCCGAGGAACTGCAAATTATTCCCCCGCTCCCTACCTATTTCCCACCCCCGGATTGTCCGTTTGAAGATTGCCCCAAACGCAAGGGCTAAAACTTTTTAGGAACGTTCCGAAAGACCAATTCATTTTTTCATTATTTATTTGCAGTGTTAAATCAAACACATGCACGGAATCTGTATTCTTTTTTTTGAGCGTCCGCCTCCTTTTAGTAAAGGCAAGCAAGAATTTTTCCAAATCTTGCAAGATTTCTTCCAAATCTTGCCTCATTTTTGAAAAACGTGTACTCATTTCCGAAAAATGATTGTGGATTTCGTCCAAATCTTTAATCATTTCTGAAAAATGATTGTGGATTTCGTCCAAATCTTGCAAGTTTTCAATAAAAGGTCATAGAATTTGGAAGAAAATGACCAAAAGCTTTAAAAATGAATTATAAAACTACAAAAAATCAATACAATGATAGAAATTATCTGTTCAAGGGCTTATCGTAAAACTCCCCTTGGAGAATTAGGCACATTCGCAGCCCGCCAAATTGCCGGGATATTTGGCAACGCCACAGTTTTTGTTGCTCCACCTATTACACAGCCGGCGTTTCAAACGCTAATAGACAACTATACAACTGATTGGGGTCTATTTAATGCAGGTACCTTAGCTCGTGCCAGTTTTAATATTTCGGAAACTGCTCTAATGGTCGCTCTCGACGATTTGGCCGACTATGTGGATGGAATTGCTGCAGGAAATTCGGAAATAGTAGCCTTGTCGGGCTTTTATCCTATTTCCGACACAAAAAACAAACGGCCTGAACCCGAAGCGGCTGTTGTTGAGCTTTCGCAGGGTACGGTGGGTGTTATAGAATCTAAGTGCAAAAAAGTGGAAAATGCTGATTATTACATTGCTATTATTACTAGCCGTCCGTTTTCGAGCATCACCATCAATGGCGACGGTATGGTGCTATTTGGCCCCGACCCCGAAGGTTCGCCCGACCGCTTTGCATCAGTATGCGTCAACAAATCGAGAAACAAACGTTTTTCGGGTCTGGTTTCCGATCGCCGCTATTATGTGTATTACATCGTAGGGAATTCCAGCGGCCTCAGCGAAATAAGCGAAGTGAAGAGTGTGCTGTGCAATTAACCAGACTTTAAACCCAACAGGTTTCAAAACCCTGTTGGGTTTATTGGTTTTTATAGGGCAATGCCGATAATGGTCGGTATTACCCTTTTGTTTTTCTGACCCTAAAAGGGTCATATGTTTATAGCTATTTTACAGGAATATGTGTTGTTCGACTCCATCGGAGTCGCATATATCGGTTGGAAGATAAAGTTCCCGTTCTTGTCCGCTTAATATTGATAAACAAAGGTAATTCTTCTACCTGTCCAAGTCCCTTGGTAAGCAATTTTATAAGGTGTGCATGACCAAGTTGTATTGCCGTCTTGTTCAATTGATCTTTTCCCCGATATGGGTTTGTTATTAACAAGGATTGTATGTGGAATGTAAGATTCGAGATTCTTATCCCGAATAATTTCGGTTTTTGATTTTATCGAGGCAATAGTGCTGTCACGTTTGTATTTAGTTACAGAAGTATTGATTGTGTCAGCGGTAATATACCTAACCCACTTAACTTCGTTAACGATAATGGTGTCCTCTTTTATATTCTGGATATTTTCAAATAAATATCCAATGGAGTTTAAGTAAGTTAGATAAAAATGGTCAGAGTCAGTGTCGAATGAGAATGTTTTCTTGTCAATTGGATGTATTAGGTAGCTTTTATCATAATTGTCTGATAGTGTATTAGATACTTTAATCTTTTTGATGTCAATAGCCTTGTCAGTTTTGATAATTACGGTCTTTGCAGAAAGGTTAAAGGCAGTAGCAATAAATATTAAAAGAAATCGCATGTGTTAATAGAAGTTTCTTTCACCTACTTCCAAGTTGCGATACCGCTGGCATCATTTCTTAATTAAATTCCCCCCTACGCCTTATACACCACATCCAGATATTTCTTCAAAATATCGCTTACCATTCCCCTAAACGGTAGGCTTGCAGCCATCCCATACACAGGTGCACTGCCTTCCTTGTTGCCGGGGTTAGCCTTTACATATTCTACACTATCTCGCAGGTCGGAAATAAAGCGTTCGGCCACTCCGGGTTGGGTGTGTCGCAGGGTAACGGCAATATGCACGCAGGAAGGTTTGTGCAGACCATTTAAGTTCCACTTGCGGTTAGTCATTTGGTCTAAAACCTCATAAACATTCACGGTATCAGAGCCAAAGGCTATTACAAAAAGTGGGTCGCCAAATAGCTTTAGTTCAGGTATGGTTTTAATTCCGGCCTTTATTTGGTTCGCAGTTTCCACAATACTCTTCGATGCCTTTGTGTAGCCATCTTCGCCCATGCTCAGTAAAGAAGCCCAGCAGGCAGCACTCAAAGCTCCGGGACGGCTTCCGGCTAAGGTTGGTGAGAAGTATAAGCCTCCGGGCCAATCGGTAATGGTGTAGAATTGGAAATGTCGCAAACTTTCACCACGATACAGAATTACTGATGTGCCTTTAGCCGCATAGCCATACTTATGGGTATCAACACTGATACTGGTAACACCCGGCAAACGGAAATCTACAATCGGAACATTTATTCCGGCTTTTTCGGCAAAAGGAATCACAAAACCGCCAAGGCAGCAATCGGTGTGGAATCCAATATCGTTGGCCAAAGCCAAATCAGAAAGTTCTTTTATGGGGTCGATGGCTCCATGCGGAAAGGTGGGTGCAGAACCCACAATCACAATCGTGTTGCGGTTAATTGCTTGTTTCGCCTCCTTCACATTCATTCGGAAGTTTTCGTCAATACCCACCCGCACCATTTTAATTCCAAAATATTGCGATGCTTTATCGAAGGCCGCGTGGGCAGTGGTAGCCACAATCATTTCCGGATACTCTATTCCTTTCTCTTCCAAAGCCCTATCGCGATAAGTTTTCATGGCCAGCAAAATACTTTCGGTGCCGCCCGATGTAACCGTTCCCACCACATCTTTATTGTCGGTTGTTTGTCCTTTGCCCAGCATAGTGGCCACCATCGAAACTATTTCGGCTTCCATTTTGGTAGCACTCGGAAATAAATCGGAATGCAAAGGATTACTTTGGCTGTGCAGGGCATACACCTCATTCAGAAATTTAATATGCTCGGCATCGCCGTGATATATTCCTCCCGAAACATAGCCTTCTTGCCACCTACTGCTTTCCAGTTCGTGCATTTTACGAATATCGTCCATAATCTTTCCCCGTTCAATGCCTTGTTTGGGAAGGATTTTGTGGCGTTCAAATGTGTTGTGATAAGGTTTTAGCGAATGCTCTAATGTGGCAGTTATGTCTTCTTGTTCCTTTTCCACCATTTTGCGGAGTGCCGGAATTGATTTCATTCTGCGTTCCATCCATCGGCTGAGGCCGGGAGGTAACCAACTAAGTTTTTTTGATAAGGTTTCTACGGTTGATGACATTTTTTGGGTATTGAGTAATGGATATTGAGAAGTATATACAGGGCGAAAGATATGAAACTTTACAATTTAGAAATTGTTTAGCGGCGATAAAGATAATTTAGCATTTTAAGATTTAGCGGGTGATTCTCCTTAAAACTCTGAATCAAACAAACCAACTATCAAGGTATTTAATTTGTGAAATTTCGCTCAATCATTGTCATTAGCGTTCCAATTAATTCCATGCATTTCTAAATCCATCCCTTTAATTTGTAATACCCAATAGCACAATACTCCCTTGCCACCACTATCTCATACTGCAAATAACTCCATATATTATACCTTAAATCGAGGCTCTTAACCCGGTGGTCTTTGTTTTTTTCTTTGTCCTGAATTTTGATTTCATCCACAGGTTTTTCAAAGGTTGGAATACCGTTCACTTTCCTGAAACCTGCTTTCCTGAAGGTGTTTACCGCCCTGTATGTGTGTTCGGGCGAGGTAACAATGAGCAATGAAGTTTGTGATAACGTTCCCTTATACATTTCCGCAATATTTACCGCTTGCGAGTGGGTGTTGAAACCCAGCGGCTCAAAACCTATTCGTAAAGAATCAACACCCCGAATAATGAGTTCGTGTGCCATAAGGTTAAGCTGAAAAAGACTATCTTTTTCGTTTTCATTGAATGGCAGGGCGATAATTACCCGGGCTGATGGGTATCGGTTGGCTACATCGGCAGCATAATAGGTGCGGATTAACCCATCCGGGCTCGGCATCCCACTTCCTCCCAACACAATGATGGCTTTAGGGATTACTTCCTGATGCTGTCTTACGGAAGAAGATGTCCCCAGATTATAGTATGCCCAATAAGGCAAATCGGTAAAGCTTAACACGATTCCAAACAAAAACAGGAAGCCTAATGCTTTTACAAAAGCCATAAAAGCCACAACGGCTTTAGCATAAATGGCTAAATACTGCTTTAGATTCATTGCTCTTATTCCGCTTCAAAAAACTCCAACAGCTTTTGGTTTACCCAAGTCGGATTATCGTGCTGCACAAAGTGCCCGCTAGTGGAATCATAAAATATCTCCAATTCATTTTCACAATATTCCTTGGTGTTATAGGTTAGCTCTTTGCCCAAGGCTCTATCGTGTTCGCCCCAAAGCATCCTCACTTTTACTTTAATTTTAGGAAGTGGTTTCTGGCTAAACACGTTTCGGAAAGCGGAGCGGTAATAGGCCAATGTTGCCCTTGCCGAACCTGGATTTTGGTAGGCTTTTACATATTCCTGAATATCTTTAGCACTTACGGCATCTTTGTTCATACACATCCCCCGAAACGTTCGGATAAAAAACACCTCCGACCCTATGCTCATTTCGGGAATGAACGGAATTTGAAAAAAGAAAATATACCAACTTTTCTTTAATTGTGCCCAATTAAACCCTTTCAGAGCCTTGCTCATCTCCTCCGGATGTGGCACATTTAATATAGCTAATTTCTTCACCAATTCAGGATAGTATGACGCCACAGCCCAAGCCACTGCAGCACCCCAATCATGGCCAACCACTATAGCTTTTTCTGCACCCAATCCTTTAATCAATTCAGCGATATCCTTAGCTAATATTTCGATGGAGTATGCCGACACAGCCTTGGGTTTATCGCTGAGGTTATAGCCCCGCATGTCGGGAGCCACCACTCTGTATTGCTTGCTCAAAACCGGAATTTGCTTTATCCAGCCATACCAAAACTCAGGAAACCCATGCAGCAGAATCACCAATTCACCCTCGCCTTCTTCCATATAATGTAAACGAATACCGTTAACGTTGATGTAGTTTGAAGTCATTGAGGTTGAGATTTAGAAGGGTTCAAATGTAAATAGATTGAGTAATTTATTGTAACGTAGTTTTGTGGCTAAATATTCCGATTGCATTTTCCAAACACTTCCCTCAGGGCTAAGCATTCTGCTATAATTAAAACCATAGCCAAACGCTTGGGTTTTGATTATGTTGGGATATCCGACGCCGGATTTCTAGAGGAAGAAGCATCACATTTAGAAGCTTGGCTAAACAAGGATATGCACGGCAAAATGGGGTATATGGCTAACCATTTTGATAAACGCCTCGACCCTCGGTTATTGGTTCCCGGGGCTAAATCAGTAGTGTCCTTGCTATTTAATTACTATACCGAAAGCAAGCAATGCCAGGATTCTCCAAAGATTTCAACCTATGCCTATGGCGAAGATTATCATTTGGTAATAAAGGATAAGCTAAAAGAATTTATGCAGTGCATCAACGATGAGATAGGTCAGTTAGGAGGCCGAGCTTTTGTAGATTCTGCACCGGTGTTAGACAAGGCTTGGGCGAAGAAGAGCGGATTAGGTTGGGTAGGAAAAAACAGCAACCTGATTAATAAGCAGCAGGGTTCGTTTTTCTTTATTGCCGAATTAATTATTGATTTGGATTTAGCTCCCGATGGCCCGGTGAAAGATTACTGCGGCACTTGCACTCGCTGCATTGATGCCTGCCCGACTCAGGCAATTGTCGAACCTCAAGTAGTGGATGGTAGCAAGTGTATTTCTTATTTCACTATTGAGCTAAAAGAAGCTATCCCAACGGAATGGAAAGGTAAATTTGATGACTGGATGTTTGGCTGCGACACCTGTCAGGATGTTTGCCCCTGGAACAGGTTTTCAAAACCCAACACTGAAAGGCGTTTTGAACCAAAACGGGAATTGCTGGAAATGAACCTCAGTGATTGGAAAGCCCTAAGCGAGGAAACCTTTAACCGAGTATTTAATAAATCAGCTGTGAAACGAACGGGTTTTGAGGGGCTGAAACGGAATTTGGGGATGCTTTAGTCTGAATATTATTAAGATGAAACTGATAATCTCTGATTTTCAACTCACCGCCGTTACCGCAATCTTTTCCTCAGCATATTTCCCTGCACTCAGGTTTTCCTTTATCTTTTTGAAGCACGAAATCGTATAGCTCACATCCTCTAAGGTATGCACTGCTGTAGGGATAAGCCGGAGCATAATGATACCTTTTGGCACAACAGGATACACCACCATAGAACAGAAAATATCATAAGTTTCACGCAAATCTTTAATTAAGTGTGTTGCTTCGGGGATGGTTCCGTTGAGGTAAACGGGGGTTACTGGTGATTCTGTATTGCCTATGCTAAATCCTGCATCAACTAATCCTTTTTGCAGAGCGTTTACAATCTTCCAAAGATTTTCACGCAATTCGGGTTTTGAACGTAGCAATTCCAAGCGTTTTAAAGCACCCACTACCAAAGGCATTGGCAGTGCTTTGGCAAATATTTGCGAACGCATATTGTAGCGGAGATATTCTATTACGTTGTTGTTTCCCGAAATAAAGCCACCAATCAACGCCATGGATTTAGCAAAGGTGCCGAAATAAATATCCACTCCATCCTGCACGCCTTGTGCTTCGGCAGTACCGGCTCCGGTTTTACCCATTGTACCAAAACCATGTGCATCGTCTACAAATAAGCGAAACTGGTATTTCGATTTAAGAGCCACAACCTCAGCCAATTTGCCTTGGTCGCCACTCATTCCGAAAACGCCTTCTGTTATTACCAAAATTCCACCGTTAGTATCTTTCACCAAGTTTTCGGCTCGTTGCAATTGCTTTTCAAGGCTTGCCATATCGTTGTGTGGATAAACGAAATGTTTCCCGATATGAACTCGCAGTCCATCAATTATGCAAGCATGGGCTTCACTGTCATAGACCACCACATCGTGCCTATCTACTAAACTATCTATCGCTGAAACCATTCCTTGATAACCGAAGTTGAGCAATATGGTATCTTCTTTCTGCATAAAATCAGATAATTCACGCTCCAATTGTTCATGTTGATCGCTGTTACCACTCATCATCCGAGCTCCCATAGGCAAACCTAATCCAAATTCTTTTGAAGCATCGGCATCGGCCTTACGTACTTCAGGATGATTAGCCAACCCTAAGTAGTTGTTTAGCGACCACACCAAACGCTCCTTACCACGGAAAATCATTTTATTGCTTATATCGCCTTCCAACTTCGGAAAAGTGAAATAGCCGTGAGCGTCTTTAGCGTGTTGACCAAGCGGCCCGCGATTGTCCTTTATTTTTTCAAATATATCTTTCATTGATGCAGTATTGAATTGACCGCAAAAGTAAAGGTTTAAATATTTTTTCTATAAACGCTGTTCGGAATAAATATATGATACTTTTGCAATATCAAATTAATATCACAAATGAAAAACGAAAAAACCTTAAAACCTGCATCAGGGTTCAGTATGTTAGCTTTAATGCTAGCAATTTTAATCATCACAATTGTATTGTTAGCTGAGCGTCTATTCTTTCTAGCCATTCCGCTTTCCGTAATCTTTTTTACCCTTATGCCGGGCTTTGTAATCGTAAATCCAAACGAATCGGTGGTGTTGGTGCTGTTTGGTAAATATATTGGATCGGTGAAAGATGATGGTTTCTTTTTTGTAAATCCATTTTCGAGCAGAAAGAAGATTTCATTAAAAGCCAATAACTTAAACGGAACCCCATTAAAAGTGAATGATAAAATTGGGAATCCGATAGAGATTGCCGCTGTAGTGGTTTGGCAAGTTATGGATACCGCAAAAGCGGCTTTTGAGGTAGAGAATTACGACACCTATGTAAAGGTGCAAAGCGAGGCCGCTGTTAGACAGTTAGCAGGTTCTTTGCCGTATGATAATTGGGAAGACGAATCTGCGGATATTACGCTGAGGGGCGGCACTGAGAAGGTGAACGAAATGCTGGTGTATGAATTAAACGAACGCCTTGAAAAGTCGGGCGTAAGAGTTTCGGATGCCCGAATAAGTCATTTGGCTTATGCCCAAGAAATAGCCGGAGCGATGCTTCAACGCCAACAAGCCACTGCGGTGGTAGCGGCTCGAAAGCAAATTGTGGAAGGTGCTGTAGGTATGGTTGAAATGGCCTTAGCCAGACTTTCGGATAAAAATATTGTAGAACTGGATGATGAGCGTAAAGCAGCGATGGTTTCTAATTTGCTGGTGGTACTTTGTTCTGACAGAGCCGTCACTCCGGTGGTAAACACAGGTACATTATACCATTAATTTTATGGCTCAGAAGAAAACCTTTGTGCTAAGGCTTTCGCCGGAGATGTTTACTGAACTGGAACGCTGGTCGGCACAGGAATTTCGCAGTGTAAATGGGCAAATTGAGTTTGTGCTGAACAAGGCTTTGAAAGAGCAAAAAACGAAATTGAAAAAGAAAGAGGGAGCGGGGGAGGAGTAGTTGCAGGACAGAATATTTCAAATCGAATGGAATTTCGTTTTGCGAAACAGCTAAGTTGTAACTTTGTGATATACCCCATTCCACTATATTTGTATTCAAAATAAATGGAAATGCCTCCCGATAGACTGCTCCTAATTCTTCGGAAAATTACAGCGGCCACACTTTTTGTTTTGATGGCGATTTCCGCCTCGGTTTGGTTACCCATTCGCCAGTTTCCTATTGCCCCTGTGCTAAATAGCCTGCCTGCTTTACCCGATACGGTTTGCTATTTGGTATATGCCTCCCTAATGTTATTGTTGGGATTAATTACATTTTCAAAACAAACGGCTAAGTACATTTTAGTGTTTTGCCTCCTATTTTGGGCCTACAGCTTGTTTGATTATACCCGCATTCAAGTATATTATCTTCAATTTAGTTTAATGTTAGCAGGCGTGGGGCTTGCAGAATACATTAAGGAAAAGAAACTAGACGATAACCCTGAGGAAGTGCTAAACGGCTTCCGGCTTTTCTTCGTCTTTTGCTATATATGGAGTGGAGTTTATAAACTAAACGGGGCCTTTTACCACAGTGTTATGCCATGGTTTCTCGAACCCATAACGCATCTTCTAGGCATCAGCGATGTGCCTGATTGGGTGGGCGAAACAGTGGCTATAATTGAACTATTGGGCGGAGTATTTTTACTTATTCCTCAAAGCAGAAAATTAGGGGTTGCAATTGTAGTGTCCATCCATCTTTTTATTTTTGGGTGCATTGGCCCATTGGGGCATAACTGGAATGTCATAACCTGGCCTTGGAATGTGGCTATGTCGGTTATCGTCCTGTTGTTGTTTTGGAATTTCACAGCGTATGCTTGGGGGAAATGGCATCTAAATATTTCCACAGCCTTTAAACTGTTTGTTGTAGTTTTTGCGGGATTAATGCCATCGCTGTATTCGCAAGGCAAATGGGATTCAAGTTTTAGTTTTAACCTCTATTCGGGAACATCTAAGTCGGGTGTGATATTCCTAACAGAACCCGAAATAGCACAACTGCCTGCCAATTTGCAACAATATATCCTTAAACAACCCGGCTCAACCGGGCAGCGATACATTGACTTAACCTATTGGGGATACGGCGATTTAAAGGTTTTGCCCTATCCCGAAGAAAGAGCCTTCCGTAAAATGCACCGCAACTTTAGCCGCACTTTTTACAATAAAGAAAACGTTGGAATACTTTATATGTATAGCCATTATGATGTTTGGCTTGAAAGCCAGAAGAAGTAAATTCCTGTTATATCAATACCTATACTATCGGTATCAGCGTACCATTAATCTATTT
>CANJNG010000107.1 GCA_947475205.1 Bacteroidota bacterium | reverse complement strand
TACGGTAAAGAAATAGGATATTGTCAATTGCAACTGTCCGAACGAGCATTTACAACGCCCTGGCAAAAGGCCGGTAGTTTTGAGCAAGTGCTTTCGAATATGAAAGCCAGCTACTTCTCGGGAGCTTTGCTAATTCCTAAAGCACAGTTGGTTTCCGACCTACATCTGTTTTTCAACAATGCCGAATGGCGACCAGATCTTTTTCTGAGGATGCTCGAAAAGTATAACTCCTCACCGGAGATGTTTATGCATAGGCTCACAAATATTGTTCCATCACAATTTGGACTAAAAAATCTTTTCTTTCTCCGGTTTAACTATTCCTCCGGAAAAAACGATTACGAACTCACCAAAGAACTTCACCTTACACAGTTACATAATCCGCATGCTAATCAAAACCACGAGACCTATTGCCGCCGTTGGGTAGCTATCCGGCAGTTTTCTGAGTTGGAAAGGTTGAAGGCTGGAGGTGATTATAAAGGACCAATAGCTGCCGTTCAACGGTCGCAGTTTGAGAATTCAGGGAATGAATACATGAACATTACCTTAGCTCGTTGGTTAGGCCGCACTCCCGAAAAAGCACTTTCCGTAACGATTGGTTTTTTGGCAAACGATGAATTTAAGAAGAAAATACGGTTTTGGAATTCACCCATTATACCCGTTAAGACCGTAAATCAAACTTGCCAGCGGTGCGGAATAGAAGACTGTAAGGAACGTGCCGCAGAACCTACAGTTTTGGAAGAGCAAAGGCGGTTGGCTAGTTTAGATAAAGGTATAGAGGAATTGAAAAATTCATTGGCTGAATAGAATAGTTAGGCTAAATTGTTTCTGCTAAACGAAAACACTTCGTTCAATGAAAATCAGTGCCTTTCCTACATTCCTAGCGAATCCGTAATGTCAAAGAAAGCCCGGCATTTGGAAGCGTTAAGGGTGATGCAGGAACAGCAGTTGGCTTTAGATTCAGCGTCAACTTCTCTCCCACGTCAAAATAGAAAAGGTGCCCATCCACATTGGCATCAACAATATTCAATACATAAAATATACTTGAAATAATGATAAACAGGTCGCGATTAAACTGCGTGTTTTCCTTCAATTGCAACACTTGAGAATTAGCATATTGATAATAAGGCGAGGTGTAAGTGCTATCGTTTAATCGGGAAGCGTAATCCTTTTTATACTTTTGATATTTGGAATTTTGCTGAAGAAACAAATATCCAAATGCTCCTATTCCACCCCATACGATGGGTAACTTCCAGTACTTTCGGTTATAGACCTGTCCGGCACCGGGAACAATAGTAGAAAGAACGGTAGCTAAAGCTGGAGAGTGCTTGTGCTTTTTTCGAGCCAGCGTATCCGAGTTTAAAGGTTTGGCCGTGCTATCAACTTTTACGGTATAGGTGGAAGTTGAATCTTTGGTTTGGGAAAATGAAATTTGAGTTGAAAAGGAAAATAATAGAATAAAGAAAACATTAATCCCATCAATAACACCCTTTTTCAAAATGGGGAAGCCGATTTCCTTATGTCTAAAATTCATTGCTAAATTGAATTTATAGATGCTTTATGCTTAAAAGTTGGAACTTACAAGGAAGTGTTACCGCAGCTCTCCCCCCTTTTAAAAGGGGGAGTTGGAGGGGGTTTGAATACAAAAATCCAATTTCAAAAATCACCAACTCAGGGTTCAATAATGGAGAATATTCGTTCAAGGTCTTCATCAGAAAGGAAAGGGATAACCAATTCACCACCACCTTTTCCGTTTTTCTTTATGCTGATGTGGCTGTTAAACGTGCGGCTCAGGTCTTCCTTTATTTTTTGAAGTTCGAATGATAAGGCTTGTGAACTCCGACTTTTCTCCGGAGTACTTTTTACAGCTTTCTTCTCCGAAACATTTTTTGCGGCTTCCTCCACTTCTCTTACGTTTAAGCCTTCAGTCAAAATTCTATAAAAAACCTCTAACTGTTCAGTAGGATTGTCTATTCCCGTCAAGCTGCGGGCATGCCCCATGGTTATGCTTCTGTTGCGTATTCCGGCCTGAATTTCGGCAGGTAGTTTCAGCAAACGAAGATAGTTGGATACCGTTGAACGCTTTTTCCCAACCCGTTCGCTCAATTGCTCCTGAGTAAGATTGCATTCTTCAACCAACCGCTGATAACTCACAGCCACTTCAATAGCATCTAAATCTTCACGTTGAATATTTTCCACCAAAGCCATTTCAAGCATAGCTTGGTCGTTAGCAATTCTAACGTAAGCAGGCACTTCGGTAAGTCCGGCTAATTGGGATGCACGAAAGCGACGCTCGCCAGAAATCAATTGAAACTTATCGTAACCGAGCTTACGCAAGGTCAAAGGCTGAATAATGCCCAACTGACGGATAGATTCAGCCAATTCGGCCAATGCTTCACTATCAAAGTGGGTGCGGGGCTGAAAGGGATTGGTTTCTATTTGAGCAATAGGAATTAAGGCTACATTTCCGGCCACACCAGAGTTTCCACTGGTAGCATTTCGGGTAGTAATATCTGTGCCGGGGTTTTCGAGCAAGGCACTAAGGCCGCGGCCCAATGCCGATTTCTTTGGAGTCATTGCTATTCTTTTTCGTCTTCTTCTACTTCAATTATTCGTTGCTCGTCGGTCATTTTGGTCATATTATTCTTCTGCAATATTTCCCGAGCTAAGTTCAGATAATTGATGCTGCCTTTGCTGTCCGCGTCATGCATAATAATAGTTTGTCCAAAGCTCGGAGCCTCACCCAACTTGGTGTTCCGATGAATAATGGTATCAAAAACCATTTGCTGAAAGTGTGTTTTCACTTCTTCCACCACCTGTTTGCTTAGGCTTAACCGAATATCAAACATGGTGAGCAAAATGCCTTCGATATCTAAGTCGGGATTGATTCGGGATTGTACAATTTTTATGGTGTTCAGCAATTTACCCAAGCCTTCCAATGCAAAATATTCGCATTGGACCGGAATAATTACTGAATTAGCTGCTGCTAAGGAGTTTATGGTTATTAATCCCAACGATGGTGAACAATCTATCAATATGAAGTCATATTTATCGCCAACCCGTGCTAAGGTAGCTTTCATCATCTGCTCCCGATTCGGCAGATTAATCATTTCTATTTCGGCACCAACCAAATCAATATGAGCAGGCAATAAATCAAGGTTTGGCGTTGCGGTTTCGAGAATTATATCAGCCGGGTCAATTTCGTTTATAATGCACTCGTAAATACTCGTTTTGATATTGCGAGGATCAAACCCAACTCCCGAAGTGCTGTTTGCCTGAGGGTCGGCATCTACAAGCAACACGCGGTATTCCAACACAGCCAAACTTGCAGCCAGATTAATTGCTGTCGTGGTTTTTCCTACGCCTCCCTTTTGGTTAGCAATAGCAATAGTTTTTGCCATTTTATTATTTTCCGCAAAAGTAACCTATCGCTTTGGGAATTTATTGCCAATTAAAAGGTATATTATCAACATAGCAAATGTTAGTTGTTTGTGGATAAAATGATGGAAGGATAGTAGCATGTGGCTTTTCAACGACTCCATTATAGGCTTTATATGGATTTCATAATTCTTTTACCGCTCCTTATGCCAATGCAATACAGCCCTCAAAAAACAAAATTTTCATTATACCTTATTATACACCATATTTTATTTTTCTTTGCACGCCCTAATTTTAATCCAGTTTAATCCATGTCTAAAAATCTTGTTATAGTAGAATCGCCTGCCAAGGCCAAAACAATTGAAGGCTTTCTTGGTAAAGAATTTACCGTAAAATCAAGTTACGGACATATCCGTGATTTACCTAAAAAGGGCTTGGCTATTGACTTAAAGGGCAATTACAAACCCGATTATGAAGTGTCGCCCGACAAAGTAAAAGTGGTGGCCGAACTCAAAAAATTAGCCAAAGAAGCCGAGATTGTATGGCTCGCTACCGATGAAGACCGTGAAGGGGAAGCCATTTCGTGGCACCTATACGACACGCTCAAACTCGACGAGAAAAAGACAAAACGCATCGTTTTTCACGAAATAACCAAGTCGGCCATTACAAAAGCCATCGAAAATCCTCGTAAAATTAACTTAGATTTGGTGGATGCCCAGCAAGCTCGCCGGGTGTTGGACAGAATTGTTGGTTTTGAACTTTCGCCCGTACTTTGGAAGAAAGTAAAACCTAGCCTTTCTGCGGGACGGGTGCAGTCGGTAACTGTTCGCCTCATTGTGGAACGTGAGCGGGAGGTTTCCAACTTCAAAACCACAGATTCCTTTCGTGTTGTAGGTATATTCCCTGTAAAAAATGCCAAAGGTTCGGGAATTCTTAAAGCCGAATGCCCCAAACGTTTTGCTACCAAAGCCGAAGCATTAGCATTCTTACAGAAATGCAACGGTGCCAATTTCACTATAAAAAGCTTAGAAACAAAACCAGCCAAGAAATCACCATCGCCACCGTTTACAACATCTACTTTGCAACAGGAAGCGGGCAGAAAGCTAGGATTCTCTGTATTGCAGACGATGATTTTGGCTCAAAAACTTTATGAATCGGGAAAGATAACCTATATGCGTACCGATTCTGTAAACCTGTCTGAAACTGCCTTGGATGCAGCAAAGGCAGAAATTGATAGTTATTACGGCAAACAATATCATCAACCACGAAATTTCACCACCAAATCGAAAGGTGCACAAGAAGCCCACGAAGCTATTCGTCCCACTTATATGAATCAGCACACTGTTGATGGCGACAGCGGCGAAAAACGTTTGTATGATTTGATTTGGAAACGAACCATTGCTTCGCAAATGGCTGATGCCCAATTGGAACGCACCAATGCAACGATTGCAGTTTCTACTACATCCGAACTTTTTGCAGCCAATGGCGAAGTAATAAAGTTTGACGGATTCCTGAAGGTATATCTCGAAGGTACAGACGATGAAAATGAAGACCAGGAAGGAATGTTGCCTCCAGTTTCAGTGGGTGAAAAGTTGGAGATGAAGGAGATTACGGCTACCCAAAAATATACGCAACATCCGGCACGATACACAGAGGCCAGCTTAGTGAAAAAGTTGGAGGAATTAGGCATTGGCCGACCTTCTACCTATGCTCCAACTATCTCTACTGTGCAAAAGCGGGGCTATGTGGTGAAAGAAGACCGACCAGGAAGCATCCGAAATTTTGTTCAACTAACGCTAACAGCTAAAGGTATTGCCGATGAAACAAAAACGGAAAATCACGGTGCCGAAAAATCAAAACTTTTCCCTACAGATATTGGGATGGTAGTAACCGATTTCTTGATAACTCACTTTAAAGATATTCTTGATTATAACTTCACTGCCGATGTAGAAAAGGAATTTGATGAAGTGGCAGAGGGGAATATCAAATGGACGAAAATGATTGATAATTTCTACCTTCCGTTTCACAAAACGGTGGTTGAAACAGAAGAAACAAGCGAGCGTGCCAAGGGTGAACGCACCATTGGCATTGACCCGGCTACTAATAAAACAGTGTATGCAAAGATTGGTCGTTATGGTCCATTGGTGCAACTCGGCGAAGTGGATAATGAAGAAAAACCTAAGTATGCCGGACTGAAAAAAGGTCAAAGCATCGAAACTATTACGCTTGAAGAAGCCTTAGACTTATTTAAACTTCCCCGTGCATTGGGTCAGTTTGAGGGGAAAGATGTATCTGTTTCTTTGGGACGATTTGGCCCCTTTGTTAAAATTGGCAGTGTATTCGCCTCCTTAAAAAAGGAAGACGATCCTTATACCATTGAATTAGAACGTGCCATTCAAATCTTCCACGATAAAGCCAAAGCCGATGCCGAAAAGCTGATAAAAGATTTTGGCGATAAAGACGATACGAAAGTGCTTAATGGTCGTTGGGGAGCATACATTGCTATCGGGAAAAACAATTACAAAATTCCGAAAGGCACTGAACCTACCAGTTTATCTTTAGAAGATTGTAAGAAAATAGCTGCCGAAGCACCACCACCAACTAAATTTAAGGGCAGGGGAAAGAAGTAGAGTTTATTACTTTCGGTTTTATTGGGTAAGGCTGTTGAAGGACTTTTTACTTTCAACAGCCTTTACTTTATAACAAATTTCATTAAAAGCAAATTGTCATGCACCGGAAAATTGGCCGCCTATATTTTCACAGTAGAATTTATCTATTTTTGGCAAAGCATTTTTCATATCAAGCAAGCCAATCAATGAAATTTATCATCCCCTTTATTTTCCTGCCCATCCTTTCTATTGCACAGGTTAGCGGCCCTCGGTGGTATATTAAAACCGGAGCAGGCTATGGCACAAAAGGATTTTTGCCTGCAGAATTTACCCCCAAATCTATTGTTCCGGCTACAAACTCCTTAGCTATCACCGATGGCACTATTCAAGATATGACCAATGGTGTAGATTCTATTGGCCAACGAGCCTATGTGCACGATACCTATACAAAGGGCTTTAATTATTATATAGGAGGTGGCTATAAACTAAGTAAATATTGGGGCGTGGAATTAGGTGTGCTATGGCTTCAAGGGGGAAGCATTACCTCGAAATTGGTGTTTGAAAATAATCCTTTACTTGGGAAAGGTGCAACTATGAATGTGAACACTTATGCTCGTGGTCTTGCAGTTATTCCGGCCATTACGGTGGATATTCCCTTGGGGGAAAAATGGTTTATTCAAGGTAGGGCGGGGTTCAGCATCCCTGTTTATGGGGCAATTTATCATAAAGTGAATCTGGATGGGCCACACGCTTTGCTGGGTCATGCGTCGGCTGTGGTGGAATCGGAAACCCAAGCCAGTTTTTCGTTGGGGGTAAATGGCGGGATTGGCATTCATCGGAAATTGGGCAAACGCTTCGAGGTGTTTGTAGATTTGCTTGCCCAACACCTAAACCTCAACGGAAAGCACCTCGTGGTGAAACGCTACGATTTAACAATTAAAACAACAACTACCGACCAGTTGGAAACAACCAAGGGTGCGTATCACAGCGAAATAAACTTTGTTAAAGAACTTACCCAAACAAGCAATAATAAACAAAGCAACCCTAAAATTGATGAAACCCGCCCCAAAGATGATTTGGTAGTTACCTCACCATTTAGCAATGTGGGCGTGGGAATTGGAGTGGCGTTTAAATTAGGGAAGGGGGAATAGGTAAATTAAAACCTACTCCGGCTTATACACCCTTTCGGCTTCTCTCAAAATCTGTGCTTTATCAAAAGTCATCGGCTTAGTTTTTTCCTGTACGAATAACTCCATTTGGTCGGTGTAGTGCTTGCTTTCGGGGTGAGCTGATGCCCCGTAAGCGTTGATAGAATTAATCTCTACGCTACCGTCTTTCCCCCATTTGCAAAGTTGGATATACCCGTCGCCATGCACTATTCCGTAAAGCCCTTTCTTTTTATCGTAGAGTTTTATTTCGGCAGCTCGAAGCACTTCGGCCAAACCACTAACAGGCAGGCTGACATTGCCACGGTGGAGGCGTTGCACATCGGCAAGTTTAACATCAATAGTGCCATGAGTTTTAATGAGGAATTTCTTGGCTTCGCGAATGGCATCCACAGCTTCCTGCTCCGATATTTTGCGGTCACGAACCATGAGGAATGCAAACGGAACATCTTCTTTTAAAGCCATTGTTTTGTGCATCACCATTGCTAGGCCGGCTTCGTTGCTGTTGCTGTTTCCGGTTAAGTCCCATTTTTTTAACTTAAGAATATAATCGGCTATATCGGGATATTTGGCAGGGTCTAAGGCATATACTGCTTCAAAGCGTGAAGCGTATTGCCCATTTTTTGAATAGGCATTATCGTATTTAATTCGCAAAAAATCAGCCCATGTGAAAGCCCCTATATGCGTATCCATTAGTTCCGTTAATCGAGTTGCTCGGTTGCTGCCAAAGGTTTGCATACCGGGAAAATAACTGCTCCAGTTGCAGTCCTTGCCCGAACATTCGAGCGGTGAGTTATTGGCATTAAAAACAAAACCACAATCCGGATTAAACGATGATGGCTTCTTCTCATAAGGCATAAGGCTAGTCCATTTGTGTTTCGACGATGCTGAAGTAATCGGTTGGTGCCAGTCTAATTTAGGGTCGCGGTCAGGGTAATGACCAGAACATTGAAACAGGATGTTACCATCTTTATCACCATATATTATGTTGAAGGAAGGAATAGCTTCCATCTTTATAGCCTTCTCAAACTCTTGCCAATTGTGGGATTTGTTCATCCTAAACCATTGTTCGCCGGCTCGCATTTCCTTGTATGCCGGAAAACGAATGGCATACCAACCATGCTTGGTTTCAAACACAGGCCCGAATTCGGTATTCAATATCCGTTTGTTTACTCGAAGTTTCATCCCGGCAATCTTTACCTTTAGTTTGGCTTTGCTCTTTTTGAAATCAAGCCATTTGCCATCATATTCATATTGCATTTTATTCTTCGGGTTCTGCTTCAGTTTATGAATATCGCCCCAAATATTGTAATTGGTTGTATGTGCCCAACCCAATGTTGGCGATGAACCAACAAATATGCTTACTCCGCCCGGGAACAATCCACCCATCATATTCCAACCTTCCTCACTATTTACATGGGCTTCATACCAAGCAAACCGCCCTTCCAAAGGCTGGTGACTGTTAATTGCCAACCAGGTTTTGCCATCTTCGGTGCGTGATGGTGCAATAGCTATTGCGTTGCTGCCTTTTCCTTCATCGTTGGCATTGTTGAACTCCTCTATCTTGTTGGCTTTAATGGTTTTAAGAGCCACACCCACACCCGACATCAAACTAAGGCTTAGCGTATATCCTTTAATTATATCTTCTTCTTTAAAAGGAAAAGACTTCTTGCGGAGAATTTCTTTAGGATGAGCGGCAGCAAAGGCATTTAGCCCTTGGGTATAGCCGGAAACCACTTTTTTGAAATCGGCAGACAAATTCGTTTCATACAGTTTATCTACCAAGGTATCTACGCCCAAAAGCTTCAAACCATAATCAAATAAAACGCCTTCTTTCCCGATAACCTCGCCCAAATGACCTTGTGCAGCTAATAAATTTTGCTGAATATGTTCAAAATCGTCTTCGGAATGAGCCCAAGCCAAGCCATAAGCAGCCTCAGCATCGGTTTTGGCAAAAATGTGTGGAACACCGAACTTATCGCGAGCTATACTGATGTTTTTAGGGTCAATTTTTTGAGCAATGGAAGTGCCAAAAACGGAAAGGAATAAAACGAAAAGGGTTAGCCGCATTAAGGGGTTGGTGGGTATTTATAAAGTTGGAAAAGAACAGGACAAAGCTACATTTTGAGCAATGCTAATGAAAGCGTAAATCAGAAAAAAAATTAAAGGATAACACTACCTGTTACCCTTTAAAAATTGGGAAATCAAAAAACAGGTTACTTCCCGAAAAGCATTTTAATTCCCACCAAAAGCAGGAAGCCGCCAAAGAGTTGCTTCACTAATTTCTGATCAATGGAAATGGATATTTTAGAGCCAAAGTAAGCCCCGGCAACAAATGCTGCCGAAATCATTAAAGCAGCATTAACGTTTAAGTTTCCCGATTTGTGATAGTTCATTACCGCAAATATCCCCACAGGCAGTAGTAAAACTCCAAGGCTTGTACCTTGTGCGGTGTGCTGGTCGAATCCCAAAAAATATACTAAAGCCGGAACGATAACTATCCCCCCTCCTACCCCAACAAATCCACTAAGAAATCCGGCCATTACGCCAATTAAGAGCAAAATCACTACTATTTGAGGACTCATGTTAAGTATGGAGGAATTGGGGCGTGAATAATCTATTCAACTATCACTTTTTGAACTGTTGAAGTTATTGCGTTCTCCACTTTTACGAAATAAACTCCGGCTTTTAAAGCTGTAATATCGAATTCTGTATTGGAATTTGTAAGTTTAGTTTCTACAATATTTCCTAAAATATCGCTAAGGGTAACTCTAACATCTAAACCTGCATCTGCAACATAAATTTTATTGGATGCAGGGTTGGGATAAATAGCCGTTTTAGTTGTTTCAACGTTTTCAACCCCAACAGGCACGCTACCAATTCTGAAATTATCCAAGTCAATATCCAAATCATCTGCTAGCGGCGTTGACCCCATTGTACCTGAAACTATTAGTTGAATTTGTGAATTGGTAAATTGGGCTAATGAGCCTTTCAAGGTAATCCAATTGACATCAGTATTTTGATTCGTAGCAGTTACTGTAATTATTGGGTATTTAGCTCCACCATCGAAACCATATATGATTAAACTTCCACTGCTAGGAAGAGTGGCAGAGAAGGATGGATAAAGGCTAGTGGCCATTATGCGAACATCTACACTTAGCGAATCGCCGGGATTAACAGTAATTAAATTAACATCTGATGTTCTGATAGAATCGCGTTGACCGTTGGTAAATCCACGCCTTAAGCCAAAAGATGGGTTTCCGTGGGTTTGATAAACGTTCCATGTAGTGAAACCGAATGTGGACCATCCTGTTGGATTACCAAAATTGGTTTGTCCGGTAAAACTTTCGAGCCATTGGCCTTTTGATGTTTGAGTGCCAGCTATAGTAATGATGGCAATGAGTAAGAAGTAGATTTTTTTCATTTTTTAATAAATAGAGGGCAAATGTAATGCTTGATTAAATCTGAAAAGCAGAATTTAGGAAATTGGGCGTATGACAATTTTACCTGAAAGAAATAGGCTCTTTTGGCGGCCTTAAGAATCAGCTTTGCGTTGCGTGGATTTTTTGTTATTGGTCACAGACGGATTTCTCAGCCGAACTCGTTACAAACGACATTAGCGAGCTCACCCTTAGGTAAACCTACTGTGTACCCACATCTTTTGAGAAAAATATTTATAATATAATTTAGCTAAGATATGTTCAACTCCTACAGAGTTGCGGAATTCAGGATTATCTTAATGGTCCCGAGTTTCACTCGGGGCTATTAAGATTCAACCCTTTCAGGGTTGGAATTGAATTTACAGAATCACATCAATATTCAGCTAACTCTGAAGGAGTTAAATTTGAATAGCCCCGAGAGAATCTCGGGGTAACGAAACCCAATTGAATTAACAACTCTGAAGGAGTTGAACAATTACAGAAGCAATAAAGATGGGGATACACGGTAGGTTACAAACAAGTGCGAGATGGGCAAATATTTTATTGTTTACCATTTATGCCTTTATTACAATCCCAAACGTTGAAATTTCGATAGTTGAATTGAGTCCATTTCATTTGCCGAAAACCTATTTTACCTCCTTGCAAAATCTTACCTAACTTTTGACCGTCATCTACCCAGTCAATTGCTTTTCTACCGTCGATGAAGAGTTGTATTATTCCTTCAAATTTTACTAATTGAATTTTGTGAATGGCTTCTGAACGAAGTGGTATGCCCATTTCATTCTCCTGTACTTTATGAAATCCTTTGTTTTTACGTAGATGGGCAGTTTCGCGGCCAGGGTGGTCTTTGCTGTTGGCGTAATAGGAGATGTGATAATTGTTGATGGCACCTTTGGTGTAATTAGTAAAAGTTCCATCTCTTTTAGGCAAGGTTATGTTAAAGATGTCCTCAGCGTTTAAGCCTTTGGCAGAAAAAAACACGATGCACAATCCTGCTTTTGTATGTAGATTTTGAACTTCCCATTCGGCAATAAAATTTGCCGGAAACTCCTGCGGACACCAAAAAACATGATGCCCTTTTTCTTTTGGCGAGAACATCTTCATCCATCCATTTGAAAATTGAACTTCGCCCAAACCTTCCATTCGCCAACCTGCTGTATCTATTTTGTCCGAAAGCGGGTTAGAATACAGTAGGCCTCCTTTTTCATAAGACTGTGAAAACGCATTTAAGAAAGTGAGTTGTGTAAGTAGGATTAACAATAAAGGCCATTTTGCTTTCAAATTCATTTTGATTTCTTTAATCCACTAATGTAATGCTTCAAAGAATAGCCAAACGGTTTTTCCCAAATTGTTCTGTTGTTCAATTTTTGGCAGTTTTTAGATTTTAGCACCGTTGTGTTAGCCTTTGCTAGAAGGTTTGAATATTAAGAAGGAGGGGTTCGGTAACGTTAATTCGAGGCACAACCCTTCCGGCTTAACGGAAGGGCTCATGGCTACAAAAATATACAAACTACAACAGCCATAAAAGTAAATATATTAGTGGAATTTTGTTAAGTGGGTCAGAGACCACACAGAACAAAGAACAAGGTTAACTAAACCTTGTTCAGCGAATACCGCTGCCAGCTGGTGTAATCAAATATCTTCAAAATCAGTTGATACACATCCTTAAAAACTGGTAAGTCGTAGTATAATGCCATAATTTTTCAAAAATACTTCCGTGATTTTTGCTAAGCTCGGCAAAGTTCAAGTAAAACTTGACTCTGCTCTCGCCTTTCGCAAAAATTCGACCGCTTCGCGGTATATATTAAATGGTTAAATAGTTAAATAGTTAAAAAGCCCGAACCGCACGCACATAGGGCGTGGAGTCCTTAGAGTAGTAGCTGCCGGCATACCCATCGTCGAAGTAGAAGTACCACGCGCTGCCTGCATCGTACTCCGAACTACTCCAATAGCCGGCCGAAATTCCATTAATATCTATTCTTTTTAGTTCAGTTGCCCCACCAATAGACCTTAAACTTGAGTTGACTTCCAGTCTGTTTTGATAAAGTCTTTCCAGTTCATCAATAGCAGGTAAATACCAGTCACTTTGCCCACTATTTGTAGAATTTAAACAAAGAGCAGCCGCACTGCTTGTATGGCCTGCCTGCCCTACTATAGCATTGCTATTGCTTAAGCCATCCCAACTGCTTTGAGCAGATGCACCAATTAAAGTTGTTTGATTATTACTCCAGACCTGACTTGTGCTTAAATCTGTTTTATCTACAATCAATCCGTGTTCCACACCTTGTGCATCTTTCCATAAATGGAAGATAACGCCACCACCAAATTGTTCACCTATGTAGTGCGTGAAGGTTCCACCAGTTGCTCCACCGCTAACTGTTCCCGCACTTTTAGCATATAAGGCATAAGGCACACTTAATAATTGAGTTGTGCCCATCGTAAGGAAGTTGGTTCCACCTGCGGCATCCATTCCTACTTTAAGATAATAATTATCGTTGCTCCAGTCAATGGTGCTCATGCTGCCGCTTTGCACCGCTCCGCCCCCTACCGTAAGGTTAAAGAGACCAAACTGGTCGGTATTTACAAAGTGGTTT
>CANJNG010000106.1 GCA_947475205.1 Bacteroidota bacterium | reverse complement strand
GATATAGCCATCGACTTCGATTGCTTAAAACCTTTCTGGATTAATGGCGAAATCTATCCATAACCCGGAAGCGATGAAGGAAATGCTGAACCGGTTAGGCAAACTAAAAGAGAACACGCCCCGAGTGTGGGGAACAATGAGTCCGGCTGCAATGCTAACCCACCTTTCCGCACAATTGCGAATAGCTTTAAATGACCTGAAAGCCGAACCGGAATATCCCGAAATTATTCAAAAAGTGATAAAGTTCGGAGGCTTGAATTTCCCTTGGATTAGGAATATGCAAGCCCCCAAACCTATGCAGATAAGCGATACTGCTTCTTTTGAGGTGGAGAAAGATTCCTTTATTATCTGGTTGAATAAATTTAGCAATACTCCAACAAATAAAAGCTTTAAACCCCATCCCTTTTTAGGGAAATTGAACCACCATGAATGGGGACAATTAGTTTACAAACACCTTGACCATCATTTCAGGCAGTTTGGGATTTAGGGCCTTCTTCCAACCTTCTATCACTGCATCAAAGTCTTTAATCTTGCCCCCTCCATATACAATTTTGTCGGGGCGAACCAGAACAAAGTCAAGGCCATTTTGATTTAACCATTGCTCAATTCCCTCTTGAAATAAATGATAAGTAGGTTGTTTGCAAAAAACAGAAAGGTTCAAAGCTTGGGCAGTTTCAAAATTATGAAGGCTTAATATTTTGCTTGATGCCACAATATTAAAATTGTAACCAAGACAATCATCAGAGTTAAGTGATTCGCCCATTACTTTGGCTTTAAGTTGGGGAAAATGTCGTCCGGAAATGGAATTCATTTCATTCATGAATCCGTCATACAACGGATTTTTGCGTGTGGCCAATGATTTAAGAATTGCTTGCAGTGGAGGCAAATTGCCAATTAAGGTGAGTTGAATTTTCCGCCATTGCTTGCTCCAATGTGTATCGGCATTTAGGCGATTGCTGATAAATAAGGAGCCTTTCAAAATATCAATCACATGAGGTTTGCGTTCGGTCTCATACGAATCGAGCAAACTAATCGAAGCGTTATTTTTAACCACTTCGGCTAGTTTCCAGGCTAAATTTACTGCATCACGAATACCCGAACACATACCTTGTCCTGCAGAGGGGGGCATCATGTGTGCTGCATCGCCCGCCAATAGAAACCTGCCTTCTTTATATTTTTCAGCTACCAAAGAATGATGAGCGTACTTGGCCATTCGTATCACTTTTAATTTATTTGGTGCAATAAACTCAGAAATCCAGCTCATAGCTTGTGTTTCGGTTGGGGAATCCTCATCTTCGCTCAATTGAAATTCCCAACGTCGATTTAGCCCAAAACCATGAGCATAAATGGTTAGACGATCGGCGTTTAGAATATATCTGAATCTATCAGGTAACAGGGCAGAATCCTTTTCATCTTTTAAAAGAGTGTCCACAATAAACCAATCTCTTTTTGGGGCATAGGATTTCATTTTAATGTTTTTCCATTCCCGCACTATGCTTTTTCCTCCATCACAGCCTATAACCCACGACGCCTCAAAATTTAATTTATCCCCATTGCCATTTATAGCTCCCACTGCCACAAAATCAAATTCTTCTTTAAAAGAAGTTACACTTGTGTTTGCAAAAAACGTTACGTTCTTGTACTGCTTCAACCCCTCACGAAGCACCCTTTCAAAGGCAGGCTGATCGAAAAAACATGAATTAGAATAGCCATGCAATGCATCTTCTTGAAATATCTCTTGTTCTAATAATTGCTTGCCCCCAGAATCTATCACATCCATAAAGCCAAAAGGAGAAACATGAGGAAGCAATTGCTCCATGAGACCCGTTAGTTGAAAATTCCTTAAGGTCTCTTCGTCAATATGAGTAGCTCTTGGGATGGGAAAAACAGTATTGTCTTTTTCAATAATCAATGTTCTCAATCCTGATTTGGCTAACAAATTACCAAGAACCGCACCTGTGGGTCCGCAACCTATAATCAGTACATCTACTTTTTCGTTCATTATGCAAAAATGCAAAAGTTGGCAGATGTAGAAATTATCTTAAGATACTTTATTTTTAATTTGCAATATATCTGCACAGCGAAGAATCCGAAGCAGTGCAATAATTCCCACTACAAATTTATTAAACTCAAATTTGGTAATTCTAATTATTCTAACTTTGTTTTTTCAGCCAAACCCATAAAATGATAGAAAGTGTCCGCAAGTTCTTTGAACAACAAGCCTATGGAGTTTGTGAAAAATTGGGCGAAAAACTCGGAATTGAGAGTTCGAAAATTCGGTTATTTTTCATCTATACTTCTTTCCTAACCATTGGCTCGCCAGTTATTATTTACATGATTCTGGCCTTTTGGCTCGAACTCAAAAACCTGGTAAATGGCCGCCGTGATAGGGTTTGGGATTTGTAATACTAAACTTAGTTTAAAGTTTAAAGTGATTAGTTTAAAGTTGTTGCCATCGAAACTTTAAACTTTAAACCTGAAACTTTAAACTCAAAACTTCACTCTCCTTGCGAATAGATATAATTACTGTTTTACCCGAACTTCTCGACAGTCCGTTTAGCCATAGCATTGTGAAGCGGGCACGCGAAAAGGGGGTTGTAGAAATTCATACGCACCAACTGAGAAACTTTACACCTTTCAAGCATGGTCAAATAGATGACTATCCATTTGGAGGTGGGGCAGGAATGGTAATGATGGTTGAACCGCTGGTAAACTGTATTGAAAGTTTGCAAAAAGAAAGAAAATACGACGAAGTAATTTTCCTGACTCCCGATGGTGAAACATTTGATCAGCCGATGGCTAATCGCCTTTCTACCTTAAAGAATATCCTATTAATTTGTGGTCATTATAAAGGCATAGACGATAGAGTTCGGGAGCATTTCGTAACCAAAGAAATTTCCATTGGCGATTATGTGCTGAGTGGTGGAGAATTAGCTGCTGCTGTGGTTTGCGACAGTATTGTTAGGTTAATTCCGGGTTCCATTGGCGATGAAATGTCGGCTCTTACAGATTCGTTTCAAGACAACCTTTTAGCTCCGCCAGTTTATACACGTCCGGCAGAATTCAGAGGATGGAAAGTTCCCGACATTTTGCTCAGCGGTCATCAAAAAAACATCGAAAACTGGAGACACCAACAATCCTTAGAACGAACTCAAAATCGAAGACCCGATTTGTTGTAGTTATTTCGGAGAAAGAGAATAATTTTACACTCGATTACATAATATCCTTCTCCCAATGCCTTCAAACATTGCCATCATTATCGAACGCGAATACCTGAGCAGGGTAAAGAAAAAAACGTTCATCATTATGTCCATTCTTGGCCCATTGCTTATGGCTGCCATTATGGTTATTCCTGTTTTGCTGGCTATGAACAGCAATGAAGAAAAACAAATTTTGGTTGTGGACGAAAGCCAGCTCTTTACACAAACCCTAAAAAACAACGAAAGCATAAAGTTTATTTTCATGCCTGTGAAATTGGGAGCGGCCAAAGCCTTGTATCAGGCGGGAGAATTCGATTGCCTCTTATACATTCACCCGCAAATAATGACAACCACCGCCGGAATCCAGTTGTATTTCAAAAAACAGCCAGGGATTAATACGGTTAGATATATTGAAAAATCGTTGGAAAACGAGATGGAAAAAGCCAAATTGGAGGCTTCGGGGATTGATAAGGCAGCTATTGCATCAGCTAAAACCAATATTAGTCTGGCGACAATAAAATTGGATGAAGCCGGAAAAGAAGAAAAAGGCAGTTCGGAATTAGCCACAATTGTCGGCTATTTAGGGGGAATTTTAATTTACATATTCATCTTCCTTTATGGAGTGCAAGTAATGCGTGGAGTCATTGAAGAAAAAACGAATCGGATAGTAGAAGTTATCATTAGCAGTGTTAAGCCATTTGATTTAATGATGGGAAAAATAATTGGAGTGGCTTTGGTTGGATTAACCCAATTTCTGATTTGGATAGTGCTAACTACAGGAATCTACACCATCGGTACTGCTGTTTTAGCCGAAAAGTTCGACAAACCAGTACAAAGCCAATCAATCGAAAAAGTGATGTCGGATCGGATGCAGGCTATGCCTGAAACCGAAAAAGAATTTACAGGCGAAGACTTTAAAGAACTCACTCAAACCCTTGATTCCATTAATCTGCCTTTGATGTTGGGAGCGTTTTTGTTTTATTTCTTAGGTGGTTATCTTTTGTATAGTGCCATGTTTGCCGCTATTGGTTCAGCAGTGGATAATGAAACCGATTCGCAGCAGTTTATGCTTCCCGTAACTATTCCACTCATTTTGTCTTTCGTTATGGCACAAGTAATTCTAAACAACCCTGAAGGCAGTATAGCATTTTGGTTCTCCATTTTCCCACTCACTTCGCCCATTATTATGATGGTACGTTTACCCTTCGGTGTTCCGATGTGGGAAATGGCACTTTCGATGGTTTTATTGGTTTTGGGATTTGTGTTTATGGTATGGCTTGCAGGAAAAATATACCGCACAGGTATAATGATGTATGGCAAAAAAGTAAATTACAAAGAGCTGTGGAAGTGGCTTCGGTATTCTTAGTGATTGAAATAACGCGTAACTTAAAGCATTGGTTGCTGCCGGAAGTGTATTACCTTATACATTCTACCTAATACTTACTATTTATCAGAACCCTCTTTCCAACCTCATATTTCCCGTAATTAATTTTAAGGAGATAAATGCCAGCGACGAGGTTTGCGTTAAGATTAAGTTGGGCTAAACCCGTGCCACTATTGGCCCACTGTTCAGATTGCATAATTTTTCCCGTAATATCATATAGGTTGAGACTTAGCGTTGGATACATTCCGGCATCGAAAGAAATATTCAGTTCGTTATTAAACGGATTTGGATAAACGTTTAAGTCTTTCAGATATTCCTTTGATTGGATTTCGGTAACGGAGGTTATCACATCCGGTGGGGGACAATGGCCAGGAATGTTTGCATCCATCCAAGCAATACGCTGATTGATAAAAGTAAGCATATTTTGAACCTCTTCCTGATAGGTGTTGGCAATAGGGTCAGGATTTGGCCAAACATAAGACCCCAGAATTTGCCAATAATTAAAGTTACGCTCCTGACTTTCATCCAGAAACTGTGTCCTTGCCCAAATTTCGTTGGCAATAATAGTGGTGTCGAGCAACGAATCACGCAAATCCCACCAACGGCAATAAAATTGGTTTACCCAAACACTATCCTGCACAAAGCGTTTCCACCAAAAAGGGTTTTGATAAACATCTCCACACATTTCATATTCCCATCCAGAAGGGTCGTTTCCACCATAATAATCTGCATTTCGCCAAGCAATATCATAGTCCCAAACCGGTCCTAATTTTAACTTTCCTCCATCAGTGATTTTCTCTTTATGCAGATAGGTGCTGATTCGGTAGGCATCTATATTTTTGCTCAATTCGTTGATAATGGTAGCATCAATAAAGGAAGAAAAGCTAATGTATTTGCGGTAGCCAATAGTACTGTCCATAAAGTTAGGCGACATCAGAGCTAATTCAAAACTATCCATATAGCTTTGAATATATTGGGATTGCTGTGGAGTGATTACATCTGCTTTGGGATAATCGTAAATGAAAAGGTTGGTGTCGGGGCTATTTATATCGCATGGGGCTATTTTGGATTTCCAGTAACTGGCCGGACTGCTGCCATTTATTTTATCAATCTTAAAAATATAGCCACCCGTAAGTTCTGCCCCGGCATTGTCGGTAGGGGTAAGTTTTGATACACTTATGCGGTTGGCATCGCGTTTCAGTTTTTCCATAAACACATACACGCCTTGGTACTCATCATTTAGAAACAATTCCACATAGCGGCAGCGAGCGGCATAATGTCCCATATCATTGGCCATTTTATAGGTCATGAAGTTACGCATCAGGCTTTTGTCGGTGTAGGATGCATGCAGCACCCAATCGCTTTCGGGGGGCATTCCTAAAATGGAAAGGCTGGTATCAGTTTGATTTGCACCCCAAAGCTCAACTCCATACGATTTTTTTGGGAAACCCGCTGAACTTGCTCCTCTTACTTCAATACCAATACTACCATTAAAATCGTTAGGAAAATCGTTATAGAAATTTCGTTGGGGCGGAAGGTTATCAATGATTTTCATATTGGCCAACACCTTAGGCTCATCGGGAATGCTAATCCCAAAGGTTTTTAGCTTTAAAATTGGCAGGTTTGATGAGGTAAATGGGAAATGAACAGCGGGGTTATTGCCGAAGGTGATACTCCAATCGGATAAGCTACCAATATCGGCACCTGGATAGGTGTCATGAATAAGCAATTGCCAGATGCCATTAGGATTTTGTCCTTCATTGGCGGCAGCCAAACTTCCCTCCGGACGATAAGTCCCTGTGAAAGGATACGACCCTTGTGATATGCCAGTTTGAACAGCTTGGTTAAAACAGGTATTTATGTATCCATCTTGGTCGCCACCATTTCCGGTAGAGAGTTCAATTTGAATTCCATTTGGAGTGATAAGGAAAACGTCCCAATCAGCTATATAGGTGTGAACAGCATTAATGCAAACGGTTTCTAATCCAAAACTGGTATCGCAAACAGTAGGAGTAACCCCACTTACGTCAATGTTGAAATAGTAATAGCCACCATCATCGGGAACGGTATCGCCCGTCCCGCTGAAAGTTTGTGCAAAGATGGGAGAAGATAGCATAAGAGAAACGAAAAGAAGTAATGCTTTCATTAATGTGGAACGGACATTCTGTGAGGTAAAAGTAGGATTTATCCTACAAAATTACTTTTCAAGAAAAGGTTTACTACTGCTTCACCAATTCATACGAGGCGTTGTCCACCCCATTTACCCGAAGGTTTTGCATTTGATGAGTTACTTGCAAGTAATATGTACCCGGTGAGCGAACAACAATTTCCTGTATCTCCGTTTTGATAGTATTTTTTGAATATTCTAAAAAGTCGGAGGTATTTACTTCAATTTCCTTATTTAAAACTACAATCCCCTGTTCCGGACTAATAACCTTTACCCGAACAAAAAGACGGTCGAATTCAAAGTTTTCGGTAAAGGCAAAATTCACCCTTAACATTTGCTGAATGCTATCTGTTTTAATGATTTTAAACAAAACCGGATCTTCGGCATTCCAAACTGTTCCGGCAAAAACATTTTTATGAGCTTTGAGATTTGTTGGAACGATTCCGCCGGGGTTTAAATTTATAGTTCCTGTAAGATTTTTCACTTCCTCCACTTCGTCATTATTAAGGTAGAGAAATATTTCTAAGCGTTCCCCAGAATTCATAACCACCTGCTTTATAAGCCCATCGTAATTTGAACTGTAATGCAAGAAATCGGTAAGTGTATCTTTCCCTATTACATAGATAGCCCGCAAATACAAATCTCGGCGACGACTTTTTGATGAATTAAGCTTGAATTTTACATCAATAGTAGTTTTCGATTCCGCTTTGAAAGATGATTTAACAGGATAATTCCGAGAAAGGAAAGCAAAATCTTCGGCCGAAACCGATAGAGAAACAATTAGAAACAGCAGTAAAATGTTACACTTGAGCATTTGTGCAAATTTCTAAGTAGAAAGGCCTTCCGCTCTATTAATATTAACAAGATTTTAACAGGCTATTGCTGATAACGGGACATACCTATGGCACAATAATCTTTAAACTCAGGGGTTTAATTCCAATGTTGAGTTTGGAGGAAAAAAAATAGGGGTCACCATCTAGGTGAGTGGCAACTCCATCGGTTGTTTCCAAGGAAAATGAGTTTGTTCTATAGCCTTCGTAGTAACCCGATTTGTGTAAAGTTCCTAAAAACATTCTCAGTATTAAAACAGGGAACATCCTTCCGGGAAACTCATTCACTACAGATACATCCAAAATTCCATCGTCCACTTCGGCTTGATGAGCAATAATGGCATCGTTTCCAAACTGTTTACTATTGGCTATACTTAATGAAAACACTTTACGCTCTATCACTTTTCCATCGATAATGAGCTTTACAGTTTGGGCCTTGTACTTGGCAAGATTCTTTAGCGTTACTTTAATATAACTCCAAAATCCACGTTTACCGTATCGCGAAAAAGCATCGGCAACGAAAGCGTCAAACCCAGTTCCGGCCATATTTACAAATATGCGGTCGTTGAGTGTGCCAACATCTATTTGTTTGGGTTTTCCTGTATTGAGTAATTTGATTGCCTTTTCTACATTTAATGGAATCTTTAAATGCCGAGCCAGTCCATTTCCCGAGCCTGTGGGAATAATCGCCATCGGCACATTTGTATTTTGCAAGGCACGGGCTACTTCGTTTACTGAACCATCACCACCAGAAACCACCACAATATCATAGTTTTCCTGAACAGCTTTTGCGGCTAATTCAGTGGCGTGTCCAGGTGCTTTGGTAACTAAAAGTTGGAAATCAAAACGGGATTTATCAAGTAATTTCGGGACAAATTTCTGCAACAATCGTTGCTGCCCCACTCCAGAGATTGGGTTAATTATAAAACAAATTTTCTTCTTCGATTCCATCAATTCAAAACAGGCTCAAAGGTATTGCTCAAATTGCAAACAAAGCCGAATATCAATTTGGATTAACTTGCTTCTTCCGTTTTTATAGAATCAGCAACCAGCAAATTAATGTTCTCCACTTCTTCGGGAGTGAGGTATCGCCACTCTCCCGTTTTCAAATCACCAAGGCCAATATTCATAATCCGAATGCGTTTAAGTTCGGTAACCTGATAAGTGAGGTAGTCGCACATCCGGCGAATTTGGCGATTTAAGCCTTGGGTTAAGATGATGCGGAAAGTATTATTGGAGAGTTTCTCTACAAAGCACTTCTTGGTAACGGTATCCAAAATAGGAATTCCCCGGCTCATTTTAAAAACGAAATCGGAACTTAACGGCTTATCTACTTTAACTATGTATTCCTTTTCGTGGTTATTTCCGGCCCGCAAAATTTTATTGACAATATTGCCATCATTTGTAAGGAATATTAATCCATTTGACGCTTTATCTAATCTGCCAATTGGGAATAAACGCTTTGGATGATTAATATAGCTAATTATATTATCAGGAATATGGGTTTCGGTGGTACTGGTTATTCCCGCCGGCTTATTGAAGGCGATGTAAAATAATTCGGGTGCTTTATTGAGCGGCACACCATCGAGCATCACAATGTCACCCTCCTTTACCCGATTGCCCAACTGAGTTGGGTTTCCGTTGATGGTTACTCGTCCGGCAAGGATGTATTTTTCGGCAGCCCGACGAGAACATATTCCGGTATCGGAAATGTATTTATTGAGATTTATAGATTGTTCGTTTGTAGTCATTATGTCGTTTTATGCTCTCAAGTAAAAGTCTTCTCCCATACCAAACATATTTTCAATCAGGACTTTTTCGCCCGAAACAGTTTTAAGATAGCCATTAAAAAAGCCATAAGGCCCTTCGTATTTGCTTCGAATAATTAAGGCGTTTATATTTACTGATGTATGAATAACCGGAAGGAATTCTAGATTAACTGTATCGTGTTCATCCTTTATAAACCATTTCTCTTTTACCCCATTTGGGCGGCTCACTTTTATAGGCGGTAAGGGATTCAATTTGCCATTGAGCCACAAACAATTCTCATTATACACTTCCTGATTTATTACTTGATTGTTGGTGAGGTTAAAGCCAACCATCCGTTTTTGTGCATCAAATCCCATTCCTGTCACCCAATCATAAACCGTTGGATAAGGGTAAAAGCCTTTGTGGTCGTCGATGATAAGCATGGAATCGGCTTTATCGAATTTTAGTTGCTTGTTGCCCATTATCAGTTCGCCTTGAAATGGCATCAGGCATTTGTGTGAATACATTGCCCGCCCAGCCGAAAAGGGATTGCACACTACCATGGGTTCATAGCTATTCACATTGTGAATCCCCTCGAAATGTGCTTTTACATCGGGTAGCTTTCCAAAGCCTTTAATATCGGCATCCACCGTTAATGTGTTAGTTTCGAGATTATGGGTAGCTTTCAGGCTAAAGTTATTGCTGGTGTAGGAAGCCACCGAGTTGCCGTAAAGTGTATCGGGGATATTCAATTCCCATCCCATTACTTTCTTTTCATATTTGGTTTTTACGTTATTCTTAATGTCGTAAACTATGAATTGCACGAGCGAAATTTTCTTAGCATTATAAATAGCCACCATCACAAAATGGTCTTTGCCCTGCAATTGAAAGGCTTGCCATTCGCGAAGTTGGAGTGCCTTTAGACTATTGGGTAATGGTAATTTGTAAGGTGAAGGAAAATCAATAAGGTTAGCATTTCGGGTGGGGGTGTTAAAGCATCCGAAGTTATACTTTCCGTTTTCTACAAGGCTTTGCGGAGCAGAGGTTATAGGGCGGGGAGACATGGAATGTGATTAAGAATCATGGAGGTGTAAAAGTAGGAATATTAACACGCTCTGAAAGAAATTTTGGCCTACATTTTAAAGGTAATTGCAGCTATCAAAAGCTTGAATCGTGAAACTATTTAATTTTTTGCAGATGCCAAATAAATCTTTCTTCTACATTTGCCCCGAATCTTAAGGGGTGGTTTTCTATTTGGAAAGCCTGAGATTATACCCTTTCGCTGTTCACAAGCAGCGAGGAACCTGATCCGGTTAGTACCGGCGGAGGGACTAAGGAGTTAAGATTTTTATTGGGAAAGGCTACCCCTGTTTTTCCTGTTGTATTAAACTACTTGAGCTGTGGCTTTGCTATGGTTTGAGCTAAAAACAGGCAAATGAAAAACAACTATATCCTCACCCTTTTGGCGGTTTTCGCCTTAACGTTTTCTCGGTTAAATGCCCAACATACCATTTCAGGAAAGATAATTGACAGCAAAACGAATGAAGTGCTTCAAGGGGCAAACATTGGCATTGCCGGAACATTTTACCAGGCACAAAGCGGAGCCGACGGTAATTTTAAAATCAAGAATCTAAAGGCAGGTGAATACCCATTGCGGGTTTCCTATATTGGTTATAAAGACACGTCGGTTTTAATAAAAGCTGACACGACTACCTATTATGTATTATCGCTTACACCCATTAATTTCATTTCGCAGGAAGTGGTGGTGAATGCCACGCGTGCCAGTAAATCTACCGCGGGAACTTATAACGAGATAAGCAAGGCCGACATTGCCAAAATAAATCTGGGGCAGGATATGCCTTTTCTCCTAAATCTAATGCCTAGCGTAGTGGTAAGTTCAGATGCCGGGGCGGGAGTAGGTTATTCGGGCATAAACATCCGGGGAAGCGATGCAACACGAATAAATGTTACCGTAAACGGGATTCCTATAAATGATGCCGAAAGCCATTCGATGTATTGGGTAGATATGCCCGATTTTGCCAGCAATGTGGAAAATATTCAGGTGCAACGAGGCGTGGGGACTTCCACTAACGGTGCTGCAGCTTTCGGAGCAAGTATCAATGTGCAAACCCAAAACCTGAGCGATAAACCCTATGCAGAAGTGAATAACAGCTATGGTTCATTCAACACGCATAAGCACACTTTGAAGTTTGGAACAGGTTTGCTGGCTAAGCATTTTATATTTGATGGGCGATTGTCAAGCATTAATTCGGATGGATACATAGACCGGGGAAGCAGCGATTTGAAGTCGTTTTATTTTTCGGGAGGATATTTTGGGAAATCAACTTCGCTGAAACTAAACGTGTTTTCGGGGAAAGAAAAAACCTATCAGGCTTGGAATGGCGTTCCCGAAGATTCCTTAAGCACCAACCGCACCTTCAACGAGTTTACCTATAGCAACCAAACCGACAATTATCAGCAAGACAATTACCAATTACTCCTTTCTCAAACAATCACCTCTATATTAGATTTCAATTTTGCTTTGCATTATACCCGAGGTAAGGGCTATTACGAAGAGTACAAAGACGGAGCAAGTTTCTCGGATTATGGACTTCCTAATACCATTATAGGCACAGACACCATCAGCTACACCAATTTAATTCGGCAAAAGTGGTTGGACAATCACTTTTACGGGCTTACCTTTTCACTAAATTACAAACCGCTTAAAAACCTGAACTTCATACTGGGCGGTGCGGCTAACAAATATGAAGGGCTGCATTACGGAAAAATAATCTGGGCCGAGAACTCACAAAATATGGCTAAAGATTACCAGTATTACCAAGACAAAGCCATTAAAACCGATGCCAATATTTATTTGAAAACCAATTTAAAGATAGGCAGGAAGTTATCCCTCTTTGCCGATTTGCAAGTTCGACATATCGGTTACCAATTTGAGGGATTTAACGACAGTCTGAAAGCTGCTACTCAAGATGTGGCTTACCTTTTCTTCAATCCAAAAGCCGGTGTAACGTTCGACCTGTCGGCAATATCCTATATATACGCTTCCTATAGCATCGGCCATCGCGAACCAACCCGAGACGATTTTGTGGCGAGCACACCATCGAGTCGGCCAAAGCCCGAACAAATGCAGGATGTGGAAATTGGCTATAAACGCAATGGAAGAAAATGGAGTTATTCGGTGAACGGTTACGCTATGCTCTATAACAACCAATTAGTCCTAACCGGAAAAATCAATAATGTGGGAGCATATACCCGCCAAAATGTAGATAAAAGCTATCGGGCAGGGATTGAACTTCAGGCAGGGGTGAAATTAGCGAAACCTTTAACCCTGCAAGGAAATCTTACGCTGAGTCAAAACAAAATCTTGAACTATGTGGAATATATCGACCGCTACATTGGCTATGATTATGCCGGACAGATGGTTACGCAGTTTGAAAAGTCGGACATCGCTTTTTCGCCAAACGTGATTTCGGGAGGAGCATTGGTTTACACTCCCATAAACAGTACAAACCATGCCTTGAGCCTAACCTTAACCGAGAAATATGTTGGACAACAATTCTTGGATAATACGTCTAATTATGCACGCAGTATGCACGCCTTCTTCACCAACGATTTCCGATTGAATTATACTTGGAGAACTAAGGTGGTGAAGGAAATAAACATCACCCTTAGTGTGAATAACCTTTTTGATGTGAAATATGAACCAAACGGATATACTTTCAGTTATGTGTCCGACGGAGCATTATACACTTCTAACTATTTCTTTCCTCAGGCAGGACGTAACTTTATGGTAGGGTTGGGATTGAAGTTTTAGGTAAATCTAAATGCCTATTCTTTGAAAAACATTCGCTTTGCACCTAAATTGCAAGTGTAGCCTATTTGAAAGCCAAATG
>CANJNG010000105.1 GCA_947475205.1 Bacteroidota bacterium | reverse complement strand
CAGTAAAACAGGGACAAAAAAGTATCGGAAATCTCTTGGATTTATTGGCCGCATCAACACACAAAACATGCGTCAAACAGCAGAAAAAGGGAAGAAAATCGCCTTACAATATAATTTATCAAACCCCTTAGCCTGACGGCTATGGGGGGGGAGGGGGGTGGTAGGACGGGGGGTTACTGTGCTAAATTTATCCGCTAACTAATCCCGCCGTTTGAATTGTTAGTGGGATAGGAAGAAGACACGGCCGGCTTAGTAATAGTTTGGTCATAGAATGCCCGCAGGGTAACTTTCGGGCTAAGCACATAATCCGCAGAAAATTTAATACTGATGATTTGCTGCCCAGCTGATGCTTGGTTGGTATTTTCCAAAATCTTGTGAATCACCGTTTGGTTGTTTCTAAATGCCACATCGGCTTTAAGGTTAATATCGCTTTTTGGGGCCTTCTGGTTCTTACCTAATTTGATTGGGAATTTTACATTTTTAATTCGGTATCCTGCACCAATGGCTATTTCGCTCGTAAGCACTTCGGTTAATTGACTATTCACAGTGCTTAAACTCAAATTCCGACCTTTCTTATACTCAAACTTGCTGCTTAGACTATTTTGCCAAGTCATATCCACCCCAATAAATGGACTAAATTGCTCATTAATACTTACCTGAGGAATGTAATTTGTTGCTACAAAGTTTTTAGAACTATCCAATTCGGTGGCATTGCCTTGGCCATCGGGATGTGCAAGCAAGTTGGTTGTAAATGAATTTACAGAATATGTACTGCGATATTGGTGGCTAAGCGTAAAGTTTTTAAATAGGGCTTTAATAAAGCCAATTTTCATAAACCCATCATAGTTTATTCGCCAGTTTGGTAACGGAATTTTCGGGAAGGTTTCGTTGTTAGTTCCTGCTTTTTTACCTGTATAGGTATTTAGGAAGGCATTAATCATTACATCTTGCGATGTTACACCATAACCCTTGGGGAATTCGGTAAATATTTCGTGATTACCTTGCCCCTTGCTGTTTGGATTTTTTTCCGATAAAGCTTGAGCCGTTGGAAGCAAGGCACTTCTAAATTCTTCATACACCTGATTGCTATGACTATCATTAAGTTTACTTTTCTTAAATGCGGTGCTTGCTGAAATTATAGATACAGTGAAATTTCCCGACTCCTGGAATCCAAACGAATTGAAATCATTAATATCCGGATCCCAACGATAAAACTCACTTTTGCTTTTATTGTAATTTCGGCTGGCATTAAGGTCAATTTTTAGGCTGGTGATGGGTTCTAATGTTGCCCGTGCAGTGAAGGTAGAGCCATACGTTTTCGTAAAGCGATTATTCAACGTTGGGTCATCCGATAGCCAATTGTTATCCTTAGCCCGGGTTTTGAGTTGCCGTTCATCCTGCGAACCAAACACAAATTCCCAACCCGGTGCAGGTTTCCCATTGAAATTATTTCCTAGATATTGCGACGTAGGTCGGAAACCGGGAAGTATAATTCCTTCCTGTTCGCTGTAATCAAATCCTGCGTTTCGTACCATCATCAAAAATTTCAAGCCTTTGTTTAAGATGGGCATAAAATCGGCAGGTTTCTTGGTTTTTGTGCTGTCCTTTTCCCCATCCGGAAGTGCTTTATCATCTTTGCCATCCTTTTTAGGTTCTTTCTTCACATCCTTTTTTGGGTCTTTCTTGGGTGGAGGCTGGTTGGCACGTTTCAAAAATCCTACTTTATTGTAGAGCGTTACAAAATTGAAATTGCCATTGATTCCCTTTGTGCGAGAGTTCTGAACTATGTTCCCTAATGTACCCACCACAGCTTGCGAAGGTGCTGTCCAGTCATAGTTTACCGTGTATTGGGCGGTAGAAGTAATCCAGTCTGTAATCGGGAATTTATTTATCGGTAAAGCATAAGTGGTATTCGCTGTGTGGTGGAATTGGGTATTTCTACCTCCTTTGTTAATATTGTTCCACACAGTGTTATTCTGTGCTTTGTAAAGAGAGTCGTTTTTCTTGTCTATTTTCCCCGAAAGTTCATCAATCCGTGAACTATTGGTAGCTGTATAATCCAGCGAAAGCGATTTGGTTAAATCCCATTTAAGCGAATATACCCGTTGCCAAGTAAAGTTTTTGAATATTTGTGGGTCAACTTTAATATCGGCATATTGGCTATTATTTCGAGGCTGAGTTTCGTTATACTGCCTGTCCATATTCGTGTTGAAACTATATGTACCCGGAAGTGGCGTAAGATTTATATCCTTAATGGGTTTCCACCAACCCGACTTTTGAAAGTTCTTCGAAAATTTGCCAAAGCGTTCACGTTTTTTCTTCTTTTTCAAATATTCTTCTTCCAAATCTTTTATTTCCTGTTTTGGTGCTTTACCCGTTCGCTTTATGCTATCCATAAACTCTTTGGCATCATTCTCCTTCTCCTTTTTATTTGCTTCCAAACCATCCATTATAGTCTTTAATAATTTCAGTTTTGGGAAAGGTTTTATGCTCGGAATTTTAGGGTTGTAAGCGTACGTTAATGCACCTTTCCATTGGTATAGATTCTTATATTCGTATTGAAAATTCCTTTGCTCGGTTAGATTGTATGCATACGTCAGCGTTACGTTCGACACATCCCAAGGATAGGAAGTTTTCTTCCCCTGTCGTTTTGATTTCCCTACGTTGGTGAAATTTATACCTCGCCTAATGGTGTAATCTTTACTTATTGAATCCACTCGGGCCCGTTCTTTTTTGTCTTCTATGCTATTGAGATAATCGGACAAAAGCAAGTCGGGTTGCAGCGGGCTGAAATAGGGTACAATCCAAGTTTCGCCCTGAGCTAAATACATCGGCACCCTCAATCCAAGCGATTTAGGAAAGAACTTATCCAAGTTAATCGTACTGGCTACATCATACTGAATTATATCCTCCCTGTTTCGTTCAGCAACCTTTTCCTGAATCTGCCCCCAACCCACAGTTTCAATATGCCCCGTAGCAGTAATTTGAGCAAAGTCCGCCAATTTGGTTTGCAATTGGAGATTTGTAGCCCATCCTTTATTATTTAGGAATTCGGTAAGCCGCATTTCATCAAACCATAAAATAGCACACTTGTCTTTTCCATCATCATCAGGCGTCTTATCTGTTTTCTTTGGATTTCGGATACCAATCATTACCACTTTAACGTTACCCATATTCGGCGTACCTTTTATACGAATAAAGTTATTGGGATTGTTTTTGTCGGGAATAGGGTTTGATTCCTGACCCGGGTTTTGTGCTCCGTTAATCAATTGCAACTTGGCATTTGTAAGCACGCTGAAATCAAAATCAAATTCATTTGAAACAGGCCAAATATCAGTATCTAATGTTGCTCCTGAAGCCGTAAATTTCATTGGAATTTCATATTCGTAATAGTTATCTTTAAAGTCTGTTCCGAAACGAACAAATGCCCGTAAATCACCATCCTTAATTACATCATTTCCATAATGTTCAGCGTGAACAAACATTTTAAAATGCTTGTATGTCCTGCTGTCAATACTCATCGTTCTGAAAGCTGCTTTTGAACTACCGTCTTTCAATCCACACACTGTTAAAGCAATAGATTGTTCGTTTAAGCGGCGGGTTTGCGTAGTGCTTAATGCTTGTTGTTGCTCAATTCCCGGAGGTAAAACATATTTAATCGGAACACGACTTCCATTTTCTTCAATGTTTACATAGTTTAAATCAAACTGAGAGCCGTTGGGGTTATCATCTGGCAAAACCTCACCCGGAGCATCTAAAGCTTGGTCAAACTTACGCCATTCACCTCGAACCAACTGAAATTTACCAAAACGAACCGTAACACTATCTTCAAAGTTCTTCAGATAAGTACGAATGAAACGAATAGAACGGTAATCGCCAATTTCTCCAATCACTTTATCGGGCTTACGTACAGGGATTTTGAATTGATACCAAGTAATGTTATTTGCAGATTTATCAGGCAAGGTTCCTGAAGCCACCACCTTATCTGTTACATAGTTTTTACCCACCACCAAATCCTGTGGGCGAAGACTTATTTTATACTGAAAATATTGTTCGGTTTGCTCTATAGTGTTGTCTTTATTAATGTCCTCAATATTTGGAATAGTTTGGTAAGAACCACTCACACCTCCAGTATTTATTACAGGAGAATTTCCTTGAAAGCCATTATAATTCTGATAGCGGTCAACAATAGATGCTGTGTAATCGTTGTAAGAATTGTCTAAATAAAATTTATAATCATCAGTTGATGGGTCAGCATCTGCACGCTTATATGCCAATGAATTTTCACCATATTTCAATTTGATTTTTGCTAAGTAAACATCATTGAAATATACTTTCTCGCTATCATTATCTAAGCCATCCAAACCCACATCCTGCTGTTCACGCGAAGTTTGATCGTTGTCAAATACATTTATACCGTTATTATATGCAGCCGGAGGAACTCTTCCCCAGTTTGAAAAATCAATAGTGTTATTGTTGGTATTGGTTCTCAATCCATTTTCAAAGGAATATTTTCCATCCCGCATTAAATCTTCCGACACAGTTCCCAAGTTGATATACATATCACCACCCTTATGTGTCGGGTCGTAATAATACGGATCCATAACCCAAATTTGAACGTATTCAATGTTGTTCTCTTCAAAGTTGGGTGTTTCTACTTTTCGGGTAATACCAGCCCACCGAGAACTTGGTTCATACAGACCGCCCGATGTGTCAATGCCGGCTGTTAATCCAGGTAAAGGATTAACATCATAATTATAAGGCCCACGGCGTCGAGGGTTGTAATGTAAATCTAAGGTGTTTAGGTTTAGAACTTGGTTGTATTGGGGCTGCTTGTTTGGGAAAAGTTCCGTTTCAAGCACCTGACGAGAATAGTGATTAGAGCGATATTTATCATCATCTAAACCCTTTACATCCGCACCACTTGGCACATTTTGCTGAAAGAATACTGAGGCGTCCACTTGATACCACGCTAAATGTGCACGGTTCATTCCATATCGCAAATCGTTTACCGGAACATTTCCTTCTGGGAAAAGTCCGGGTTGTCCTTGCGGAGTAGAGGCTAAAGTCCAAGCTTGTGGAGTTTGAATGTCTATAAGGGTTTGGCTACCTTCAAAGTCATCAATATATGAAGTTCCGTCCTTTCCTATTGCCGGAGCATTTCCCGGAAGTATTTGGGCAAACTCGCCCACAAAACTTACACTACTTGTTTCCTTGGTATTGATAAAAGGGATTTTATCTACTAACTTGGTCAATAAGCGGGATTCCGAACGCCAGCTACCATCAACGCCCCACACTGTATTGCTTACGGCTTCGTCACCTATATTTACCTTTTGTGTTAGCGGACGCTCCTGCAAATTCATCAAGGTAGCCCCAACCGTTAAATCTTTATTAAACTTGTAATCCAATCGAGTCCCAATCAAACGCTTGGTTTGAATATTGAAAAGACTTTGGCTTTCTAAACTAATATTCAGCGGCTGGTTAGAGTTAAGGTATTGCCCATTGATAATCTTCACCCGGCCTAACGTATAATCCACCGAATAGTCTGTACCCTCCACCAATTGCACCCCGCCGCTGGTAACCTTCACCGACCCTTGCGGAACGTTGGTAGCATTTAGCGAAATATCTGAACCCGATGCCGATTTGTAACTACCCACCAATCGGAATCGGTTTTTAATCGGGTCTTGAATAGCTTTTATTCGGGTGGAGTCATACAATTGTTGGAAGCAGTATTTATCGGCAAAAGCTTCTTCGGTAGCTTGAAACTTACTGCGAAGGTGCTTGCCAAAGGGTTCTTCTACCGGGAAAATGATAGTTCCTTTTTGTGAGTTAACTGTAATTCCATCAATATAATCGAAAACACCATCTGGCTGGGCATCCAACTGATAGTTGAGATTATCGGTATTCATAATCCGAATCAATGGAACACCTTTTAAACTACTTTCAGGGATAAAGTTGATTTTAGTACCTGTGCTGATATTGTCGTAAATAATGTTCAGCATAAAGTCCTCTTTGTTCAAACTGTATGCACCCAAATTGTAGATATTTTTCATCATCAAATGCCAAGTTGGAAGCTTAGGCAAAATCAAATTTGCTTTCAGCATTTTAAGGATGATAGCATCCTGAGGCTGACTGGCAGTTGTACCCGGTGTTGTGGTAGTAGTTTGCACTGTACTTGCCGACACATCTTGCGAAAATTCACCCACTGTAAATACATCATTACCTACCGTATATTGATAGGCTACGCAAAGTGCTTCATCCGGATTCAGTGGCTGCGACAAGGATACATAACCCAAGCGGGAGTTGTAGGTATAGTCGGTGCTCTCAACAAGTTTACGGGCGTTGTTTACCACTACATAATCTTGGGTATTATTGAAATTGTTTGAATTTGCATACGGCGAAAGAGTGTTGATTATCTTATCGGACTGACGAATACCACTTCCGAAAGAATACATCCTTGTATATAAATAATTCGCTTTATTATCAGGAAATGCCGTAGGAGCTTGAAATGGTGCAGTAAGTCCCGAACTACTGTTATATGCGTTCTCCTGATTTTCACCCAAGTCCATAAAACCTACAATGTTCCGGGTATTGGTTTGTGTGGATTGTTTATTGGTAACCCAAACCTCCATCCGCACAATGTTAATTGGGGATTGTATCAATGGGATTTTCTGACACCATTCATCATAGTGATGCCGAAAATATTGAGAAAGGAAGAAGTGTTTGAACTGCTCGTAGCCATCAGCAGCCACATCGTATTGCGTAGTTTGAGCTCCGCCCTGCACTTGAATATTCTGTGATTTACCCCTTTGCTGGGCATATAATCCCGTAACCATTAATTTCCCAAACTTCAATTGAGCCTTTGCTCCAAAAAGACTTTGACTTCCATTAATTAATGTTCCGTTGGTTGGCATCTGTACGTTACCCAACTCAATTTTCTGGATGATTTCGTCCTCTTTTCCGGTGTATCCCAGTTTTATTTGATTCTCAAAATCAAAAGTTGCCTCGGTGTTATAGTTAAACCCTAATTTTATTTTATCACCAATTTGTCCGGTTACATTCAATTGAATTTTCTGGTCGAAGTTGAATGTGGTAACTTTTCTTTGCTTAATAGGCAAACTTGGATTGTTAATTTTACTGCGGTTGAACCCGAATATCAACTCGGCTGTTCCCTGCGGCTTAATCTCAATAGTGTTGCTTCCGAAAATATCTTCAAACAGTTTGCTATCAATTTTAAGTTTGGGAATCAAAGGTTTTTGATTAGCCAAATCCTCAGCCTGACTACGTTTCTTCCAGTAGTCCTTCATCGATTTCTGAGCATTGTACTCCTGAAATTCGTTGAATGTGAGATATGTTGGCGAACGAAAATCCTGATTGCCTATTTTGTCGGTAATGTTGTAATTACCTGTAGCCGGGTCATAATCTATATCGTGCTTAATATTCGACGGATTATTGAGGTGGATTCCGCTTGGAGCAACATTGGGGTTGGGGTCTATCTCATAATCGGGGAAAGGGTATTTTAACTCCACTTCGGGCGAATCCACAATAAGCTCCTCAATTTTCGGAGGGAGTTTATGTTTTTTGGGACGATATATCTTCGGAGACTTTCCTGCAGCAGCAAGCACCACAGCTACTGTCAACACGAATATCGGAAATGGGGTAAATTTTATCTTCTTGCCTTGCACTTTCTATCTTTTTACATCATTTTAAGAGCAGTACGAATAAGGTCTTCCACTGCTGCAAGAGGATTGTCTTTTAACATTTTATCTAAGGCTTTTTCCACTCCGGCTTTATTAAACCCAAGTGTAACTAATGCAGATAACGCTTCTTCGCGAACTTTATTGTGTAAAGTTGGAAATAATTCTGCGGCAATACCTGTTTTACCCATTTTATCTTTCAGTTCAATGATAATTCGTAGGGCGGTTTTAGGGCCAACTCCCTTGATAGCCTTGAGTGCTACATCGTTTCCGGCAGCTATCACCCCCGAAAGTTCGGCAGGTGGCAAAGCAGATAAAATCATCATTGCCGTAGCACTTCCAACGCCATTTACTGAAATAAGCAAACGGAAAAGCTGACGTTCTTCTCGGTCGGCAAAACCGTACAGCAATTGGGCATCTTCACGCACAACAAAGTGAGTAAATAGCTTTACAACTCCTTTGTCCGGAATCTTTGAAAAAGTATTTAAGGAAATAGGAAGATGATAGCCAACTCCATTGCAATCTATAACCGCAAAAGCAGGAGTTTTTTCAGCTATTTTTCCTTCTACGAAGTCGAACATTTTTACAACATTTTTTACAAAGCACTACAACGAAAGCACCGAAACCGATGCTTTCTATTCCATCATTAAAATACATTAATAGGCTTAATTGCCTAAAAGTCAGTTTGTAAAAGTATATTCGATAGCTTAAAATTGAAAATTGAGGGGCGAATATACTAAAATTGGTTAATTGAGAATGGATTTAGAAAAATGGGGGAGGCAACTACTCAATTTGCAACGGATTGAAATTCGTTGTCAATTTGCCCAATTCATTCACTTCGCCCGCCTCTTCCGCCCGAGGTATTTCTGCGTAAAGTTGGCCTCAAATTCATATAAAATCTGTCTGAAATAGCTAAATCACGAAACGTGCCCGTAACTCCGCTTAACCAGGCTCCACCTCTGTAAATGGCATTGTCGGCATTGGGATACCAGTTAGGCTCATCGGCATTTCCGTCACTGCCTATAGAGCCATTACCTGCTTTGCTGGCGAAAGAAAGCCCAGCATCGTTTAAGGCAATGCATACCTCCCAAAGGTTTCCACTTAATTCCAACATACCATAATATCCAGCCCCAGCTTGCAAGCGGTCATTAGTCTGATTTGCCCCAAATCCGTTTCGGAGTGGCCCCTGAAATCCGCTATAACCTTGATTTGTTAATCCTGCACTATCGATGGTTGATTCACTTACGGTTTCATCTTCTGTTCCTTCATTTATTCCTGTGTTAGCATCTACAGAATAGGGTGTATCCCAGGCAAAAGCCAATTTTACAGGACTTTTCTCGCCTCTGCATGACTTTTCGTATTCCATTTCAGATAAAGGTCGCAAAGCAACCCAATCTAAATACGCCACAACATCTGCCCACGAAATGAAATTCATTGCCCGATTTTGGCCATCATCCGCAGCATCAATTTCATTTCCAACATTGGCATTGCAGCCATATATGGCTGGGCTATTTCCATCTGAAGGCGTTTTAATTACTACACCATTTCGGTTGGCGTATTGTCCGGTTGAGACCATTACAAACTTTCCGGCAATGGATGTTGGGGGAAGAACTGTTCGGGTGGTTTGCTGTTCCACCGTAAGTGTATTCAAAAACTCAGCGTATTGCTGTTGCGATAGTTCGTATTTCATTCCATAAAATGCTTTTTGGCCTTTTGGGAAAGTTGCCGGGATTTGGCTAACAGCATTACTGAAACCTGTTGATAGCTGATTAGCATTAGTTCCCAAAGCAGTTGTAGATGCATCGATTAAAATAGGGGCACCGCTAATACTATCCTTTAAACTATGATTGCTTTGTCCATCTCCCACCCAAAAATCGGCTTCGGGTAAATAGACCATTTCAATCCCAAAAGCTTTCAAATCGTAGTTACCCAAAGCTAGTAGATTGGCTGTGCAAAGTATTATGGTTTCATCACTTACATTTGTCTCAGTAGGCTGTTTGAGTTTCACAAAAACACCACCCGAATCGGTAACTGACTTTATTTCAATCATATAGGAATTACTTTGATGTAGCGAATCTAAATCCGCAAGTTTAAGATGTTGCCATTGTCCACCGTTATATTTATATTTCAGGAAAACCCATACAGCATCGTAATTTGCACGTGTATTTCCGTTGGAAAGATTCCAAGCGTTATCCCAAGAAACAGACACAGAGATATGCCTATTGTCTATAATTTGTAGGTTAGAAAGCTGGACGTTATTAGCTTTTAGATTTGAATTAATCCAAAAGAGACTGCAAAAGGAAATTAAAAGAAATCGGGAAAGCATAAATTGAAGCCAAAACCAACAAAAGTAATTATTCGGTTGGCTATAAACTATAGTTCGTTTAAAAACGTTCTATATCTTTTAGGATTCCAATAACAGCCCTACTTCACGTCCGTATTCACCAATATCGGCAATGCTTCCGGTAAAACATAATTGCTGTCCCATTGGCGTTTCCCGAAGATGTTTTCCAAATCTTCTTTAAAAATTACTTCTTTTTCCAAAAGTAATTCAGCCAATTTTTGGAGTTTATCTTTGCTGTCGGTCAATAATTTCAATGTTCTTAAATAAGCACCTTCAACCATTTTACGCACTTCTTCATCAATAGCTTCGGCGGTTTTTTCGCTGTAAGGTTTTGAGAAAGAATAATCACTTTGGCCACTGCTATCATAAAAGCTAAGGTTGCCAATCCGTTTACTCAAGCCATACACACTAACCATTGCATAGGCTTGTTTGGTTATTTTTTCCAAATCACTCAGTGCACCAGTCGATATTTTACCAAAAGTTATTTCTTCGGCAGCACGGCCACCAAGTGTAGCACACATTTCATCCATTAGCTGTTCGGTGGTAGTAATCTGACGTTCTTCGGGCAAATACCAAGCAGCACCCAACGAACGACCACGGGGAACTATAGTAACTTTAATAAGTGGTGCAGCATGTTCGAGCAACCAACTGGCCGATGCGTGTCCTGCTTCGTGGTATGCAATAACCTTTTTTTCAGCAACGGTGATAATTTTGTTTTTCTTTTCCAAACCTCCAATAATTCTATCCACTGCGTCCAAGAAATCCTGTCGGCTGGTAGCTTTCTTTTCCTGACGAGCCGCAATCAAGGCTGCTTCGTTACAAATATTTGCAATATCGGCACCGCTGAATCCGGGTGTTTGACGAGCCAAAAATTCTACATCAACCGTGTCGTCAATTTTCAAAGGCTTTAAGTGTACTTTGAATATTTCTTGACGTTCAAGCACATCGGGCATATCCACATAAATCTGGCGATCGAATCGTCCTGCACGCATTAAAGCACGGTCGAGAATATCGGCACGGTTTGTTGCAGCTAAAATAATTACACCGCTGTTTGTTCCAAAACCGTCCATTTCCGTAAGAAGCTGGTTGAGGGTATTTTCCCTTTCATCGTTTGCACCATGCGAAACGCTTTTTCCACGAGCACGACCAATGGCATCAATCTCATCAATAAAGATAATACAAGGTGCTTTTTCTTTAGCCTGACGGAACAAATCACGAACCCTTGATGCTCCAACCCCTACAAACATTTCCACAAAATCGGAACCTGAAAGCGAGAAGAAAGGTACTTTAGCTTCTCCGGCAACCGCTTTGGCTAAAAGTGTTTTTCCTGTTCCGGGAGGGCCAACAAGCAAAGCTCCTTTGGGAATTTTTGCTCCTAAATCGGTATATTTCGCCGGATTCTTCAAGAAATCCACAATCTCTTTAATTTCAACTTTGGCTTCCTGCAAGCCAGCAACATCATCAAAAGTGATATTTACTGTAGCATCTTTATCAAACACCTGAGCTTTTGATTTGCCAATATTGAAAATTTGGCCGCCACCCATTCCTGAGCCACCGCCCATTCGACGCATAATGAAAATCCAAAGCACCACCATTAATATGATAGGGATAACCCAACTCAATATTTCGCCACTCCAATTCTTACGATTTTCATACTGAACACTTACTTTTTCTGCTTTTTGCTCTGGATGAAGTACGTCTATAGCTTCTTGAGCTTTCTCTAAATTATTGTCGAATCGTTCTACCGAACCGATATTAAAGAAGTAATGAGGTCCGCTTGCTCCACTGGTCATAGACTTGGTAGCAACATCTTTATATTTGCTTTGCGTAAGTTTATCAGCTTTAATATAAATCTCAGCAGTTTCTTTATTTACAACAATTATATGGTCAACTTCGTGGGTTTCCAGAATGTCGGTTTTAAACTTCTGCCAAGTGATTTCTTTGGGGCCTGATGTCCAGGTCATCACCTGCATCCCAATAAAGATAACTGCAATTATTCCGTAAATCCAATAAAAATTGAATTCAAATTTGGGCTTTTTGGGCAATTGTTCAAACGGGTTTGAAACAGGTTTTTTGCCTTGTGTTATATTTTGCCCTTCTAATGGTTTGTTATCAGCTTTTTTCTCAACTTCAGGCGATTCTTGATTTTCCATCTATAAATATTTTAAACGTAAGTTTTCTTTATTTGAAACCCTGTTAAAGGGTGGCTTTTGCTTTTACTGTTCTTGGTTTCTTCACTATGGGAGTGGCTTCAACAACTAATTCTTCACTATCGCCTTTTGTTTTACTTCTCACTACTTTTAGTTTTGGCTGTTCGGGGGTATCTTCATAACGAGTAACAATTCCATCGGCCCAAAGTTTTTCTAAGTTGTAGAAATCACGCATTTCGTTCAAAAAAACGTGAACTACTATATTAACATAGTCTATCAGCACCCATTCCGAATTTTGGTAGCCTTCAAAATGCCATGCCTTTTCACCGGTTTGTTTTTTTACTTCTACTTCAACATTTCCACCTATAGCCGAAACCTGAGTTGTGCTATCGCCATGGCATATCACGAAAAAGTCGCACACTCGGCTATCGAGATTCCGAAGGTCGATGGTGATTAAATCTTTTCCTTTTTTATCTTGTACACCTTTAACAATTGCATTTAAAAGTTGTTCGTTGGGGTCAATTGCTATGGCAGTTTTTTTCTTACGGGGCATTAAAATCGTGGTATTTATGAACGGGTAGTTTTTGTTTTAAGTTTGCGAAATTACAACAAGCATTCGATGTATTCCCTTTTTGTGGGCAAAAACCGGGTTCATTTAGCAGAAACCGACTCCACCAACAACTATGCCTTTCAATTATTGAAGGAACGAAACCAGCCCGATGGTACGCTGGTAACTGCCACTTTGCAGTATGGTGGCCGTGGGCAGAGGGGCAACAACTGGCTGTCGGCGGCGGGTTTGAACTTTACGGGGAGTTATATTTTCCATCCTGTCTTTTTGGCAGCAAACCATCAATTTTGGCTGAATAAAGCTGTGGCTAATGCAGTAGCCGATTCAATTAGCCAATTCTTGCCATTGGCTAATGTTAAGATTAAATGGCCAAATGATATATTAGTGAACAAGAAAAAAGTAGCCGGAATATTGATGGAAAGTCAAATTTCGGGAAATCAGATATCGAATGTGGTGGTGGGGATAGGCGTAAATATCAATCAAACTAATTTGCCTGAAGCTACTTTTTCAGCTACTTCTATTTTATTGGAAACTGAGAAAGAAACTGATTTGGAATTTTTCACTCAAATACTTTCAGAACATCTTGAAGTGCGAT
>CANJNG010000104.1 GCA_947475205.1 Bacteroidota bacterium | reverse complement strand
TTGTTTGCAAATATACTTAAACTAACTGTAATTAAGTAGTTTAAGCGACTTTGTTGCTGACATTTTGTTGTGTGTTTTACGATTGTTTGTCTTGCAACGGTTTCAATCTATTTTATTGGACAATAGAACAAGTTCATGACTTACATCAATAAACTCTGTTAATAGTGGCTGAAAGATGTTCCGTTGGTTCTGAATAGGAGATTTACGTAACATTATTGCTGTGTTTTGCCACTAAAGTAGCATATTACCGGCAATATAATAGCTCAATTCATTGCATTTTACCAACACATATTACTGAATAATAGTTTATTGGGAAGCTATTAAGGAGAGACTATTTAATATCGCCATCGATGCGGAGCTGCTTGCCGAACATCTTCATAAGTGGTTATTTGCTAGCTTTTGGCTAATCACCCCAAAGTAGCTCGCTATGTTGCTCATGGTATCGGATTGAATATTCACTTGTATCTTTTAAAAAACCCGATAGTTCTTGAGTGAATTTAAAACCAGCAGTGATAAAGGAAAAGTCACGATGTATTGACCTCCTATCTGTTTGTGTCGCCATCTTTGCTTACGAATGCGTAAATAGACCCCTTGCCTCGAATAGGAAAATCCTTTACTAGGCAGGGCTGTGTAAATCCTTTCGATTGAAGTCCGTTGATGAATAGCCTGTGGGTATCTTTTTGGTCTATTATGGTGAAAGATGTATTCGGACATCGGCATACCTATACCGGCGACGTGAATTTGTTGCGATGAGTATTACTTCACCATACTCAAACCCTCCAAAGCCATTTTGTCGCCGGGACTGATAAGCATGGCTCGGTTGAAGAGTTTCTTGGCATCGCTATTATTGTTTAGCATCAGGCTTGCCCAAGCACTCATCATCACTGCATCGTAGTCGAAAGGATATAAGCCTAAGAATTTATCGAAAAACGATTTCGCTTTCTCAAACTGCCCACGGTTATAATAGATTAATCCCAAACGGTAAAGAGCCGTTGTTTGTCCGGGGTCAGTTTTCAGGATGGCATCATATTGTTTAACTACTTCGTCCCATTTGGCCATTACGCTTAGCGGATACACTATTCCAAACTTGGGTTCAATAGCGTTTGGCATCAGGTTCACGGCTTTTTGGTAATATGAAAGCGAGGCGGTTTGGTTGCTATCGAGATAGCTTAACCATCCGAGGCGAAGGTTTAGTTCATAGTTGGTTTCGGAGTAAACGGCTTTGAGTCCGCTTATGGCCGCTTTGTAATTATATTTGGCTTCGTAGGCATAACTCTGCTCAAAAGCTGTTTGCAGTTTTTTGGTGTCTTGAGCCGAAACAAGGACAGGGAAAGCCAGTGCGATGAGTAAAATTGCTTTTTTCATAATGAGGGGTTAAAAGTATATTTTTATTCCAGTGTTGATAGTAAAGTGGTTGTAATTATAGGGGTCGGCAGTAAAGTGGTTGTATTTATAATAATCAGTAGCTAGGTTTGTTCCTTTTTGGTCTCCAACAAAACGAATGCCTTGACCTTGCCGTCGCATCATGCCTATACGCAGCGGTATTTCGACACGTTTGCTAATTGAAATGGTGAGGTTAAGTCCGGTTTTCCAGCTAACCTGATCGGGATTGTTATAGACTATCCAACTGTTTCCTTCCATGCTGCCCTGCATATATCCCAAAGAAATATATCCTTCGGCCCATAGCCATTTGGCCACTTGGCCACCAATTTTCTGACTAAAGATGAAGGCAGCACTATCGCTTTTGGTATAGGTTAAACCTGAGGTGAGATATAAGCGATTGTTTCCGATGGGATAGAAACTTAAATTTAAACCACTTTGCAAATAGTTTGAGGTTGCTGCAACACCGGTTTTGGAAAGACTGCTTTTGGAATTGTAGTTCCACGAAAGATGGTTATAGGCAAAAACTCCTTCAAGCCCAAGCCAGCTTAACCTTTTGCGTAAAGCAAAGGACAGAGAATAGTCTAGGCCTTTGAAGGCGGTTTCGGTAATGCTAACTATGTTTCCGGTGTTTGCTGTATTTCGGCTAGATGTCCATTCTTGGGTTTTGCCGGAATATGCCAAAAAGTTTCCTGCCGCTGCCACCGACCATCCATGGTTAAACTGGTAGCCTAAACCTACATAAAAATTATTTTGAGTGGTTGTATAAGGTTTAGACGCAAATTGGGCGGAGTTAATTTTAGCGTTTACAACACTATCTAATGGGGGTTGGCGATACCCGATGTTGCTTTCTCGGCTGGTATTCATAAAGCCATAGCCGAGGCTTATACCGAGATGCTTTCCTGCAAAGAGAGTGGCTAGGAGATTGGTGTAATAGATATTTCGGTAGCGTTCTTGTTCTGTTCTGTTTTGAACAGGGGAAATGCGTTTGTCTTCATTAATCTTAATTATCTCCGACTTTCCGGCCACCAAAGCACCACCATCCAAGCTGATAGATTGCAGGCGGAAGGGTTTGTAAAAGGAGTATTTCTTTTGCCAGGGTGTTAGTTTGTCGGCCAACACTCGGGCTTCGGTTTCCCGCCCACCTTTTATGAGCGTGGCATATCTGTACCAATTGGCCAGTGTGTCGCCGGGCACAAATTCTTGAGCTTTTTTGTATTGAGTTGCCGCCCGGTTAAATTTCTCCAGATTGTCTTCGGCAATTCCCAACCGCAAACGAAGATAATAAAAGTCAACACCACGTTCTAGTGCAGCCTCGGCAGCTTGCTTTAATCCTTTCCAATCTTTGGTTAAGAAAAGGTCGTAGGTTTTTTTGTCCACATCGAGATCGTAACGACCTTGTGCCGAAGCATAAGTCCCTGCACCAAGCAGTAACAGAAAAAAGAAAATGACTGATTTATTCAGCAGCAATTGACTCCCAAAAGAGCATCTTACGGCTTGCTTAAATCGTAAATCGTCATTCGTCATTCGTAAATCTACACTCTTTCCCATTTCTTTTCTCCTTTTTTAGTTTTTCCCGATATGCTTTTTATCTGCCCGTCTTCTATCACTATTTCCATTTTCCTTGATGATAGTTTACTGCCCCAAATTGAAATGGCCATTTCAGCTCGCAATAGTATTGCTTTCTTGTCTAAAGCATTGGTTTGCTCAGGATATTTCAACCTATACTCCGCCTTAGTAATGGTGAGAAACGGTGCAGCAATATCTTGCAGAACTCTTGCTATAGGCATATAGACGTATTGGAGCGAAAAGCGGTCGCTAAGGTTTAAAGCCGGATAGGTGGCCAAGAGTATTTTATAAGCCGACAGGTAAAAAAGGTAAAGCAAGGAGCTTTTACTTCCATCGAAATCGGTGAAGTAAAACATAGTGCCGTCGTTCACAAAATAGGCATAGCTGCCGGAAGTGTGGCAATAAATATAGGCTCGGTTCCAGGCATCGGTAAACACTTCCCACTGGGCTTCTTCCTTATCATCGGCTTCAAAGTTCAGCTTGTGTCCTGGCAGTAAATCAAAAGCCGACACCAAGGCCGAATCGGTTTCTACATTACTTACAAACTGCCCTTCAACAGGAACTGTAAACTCTTTTAATTGCCAACCCAAAGAATTTTTGGCCATAAAATAAGCCAAGGGATAGGCTAAGGTAGGGCTTCCGGTTTTTTCTTCTTTTTGGATTTGGAAATGCAAGTGCGGCTCGGGCGAACGACCCGAACTTCCGCAATTGCCAATTATGTCGCCGGCTTTTACATATTGGCCTATCTGCACTTTTAGGCTTTCTTTCTTCAAGTGGCTTAGTTGACTAAAGATGCCGTTTCCGTGATTTAACACAACGCCATTTCCCCAGTTTTGACGAATGTCCATTCCCGCAATAGCATTATCGTCGATGTGGTTTTGGGATTCAACCACCCATCCGGCGGCAGGAGCAAGCACAGGTTTGTTGTAACAGTAAAAATCGGTAACCCGCATTCCTTTTCCGCCGAAGCCTTTCATTTCATCATCTAAAATTATAAAGTCTAAGGCCGACGACCAATTGCCTTTGTGGGTAAAAGAGCCGTTGTAGCCCTGACTTACCATCCATTCGCCCAAAATGGGTAAACGAAAGTGTACTTTGCCAATGTTTTTAAGTCTTTCGGCGAAGAACGATGTACGGTAAACGGCAGCTTCGGGTGAGTAATTCTGTATTTCGATGGGAACAATCCACGATTTACGTCCCCAAACATGAATGGTGGCCAAAAACAAATGGGTGGCCGCCGTAAAGGCCAAAGTATAAATAGGCAAGAAGAACAAAGCACCCACCCTCGACAAAAAAACGTGGGCAATAAGCGTAAAAGGTATCAGCACCAAAGCGGCAATTAGTGAACCTTTAGACGGAACGGCATAGAAAGTTCCCACACCCAAAGCCAAGAAAATGTAATTGCTACCGCACTGATAACTTAACCATGCTGCTGGCCCCAGCGAGGTGTTAAACATAAAATAAGCCGAAAGAAGCACAATGGAACTAAACACAAAAGCTATCCGAGACCAAATCAGCATCCCGATGGCGATAATGATTCCAGCCAAGGGGCTACGGATGAAAAACACTCCACTGAAGGTGCTGAGGATTACACTCACATTTTCGGGGATTTTGAATGGAAAAGGATTATGAATAGTGCTGTAGCCCAACATCGATTCGTTGAAAAAGTAGGGGTCGTGAATTTGTGGCGGCAAAAGATTGCTTTGCCGCAAGAAGATGGTAAACACCCAAACTGTTAGTACAAAAGGAATGCTAAGCGAAGGCAAACTCCATTTACTAAAAACGAGATTAGCCAAAACTGTAGCCAACAGCGAACCTATGGCCGCAAGAAGTAATACCGGAACAAAAAATATTCCCGGCCCCCAGTCGAAGGTGATGGCCATGCCTGTGAGTAGGGCATTATAGCCATACAGCCCTTCGCTCATGGTCTTTTTATCAAAACCCAGAAACCGTGCAAAAAGGTTTGAAAACAGCACCGAAACTAATCCGGCCAAACCTAATTTGAAATTGAAAAACGTAGCGATGAGCAGCAGCAGCCCGAATCCTTTATGAATAGAGAAAAACAACTGGGAATAGCTGCGAAGCACTGCCCCGAACCATAGCTGTGTATTTGATTGTGTGCTTTTTCCCAAAATATACCGACTGCTAAGTAACAGAATTTGGTTTGTTGTTATCTATTCTTAAAAATTTCTTTTCAAAAGTGGGGTATGAATAAATTTGGATGAAAAAGGTTTAATGGGGATTAAAGAAGAGCGACAAGGCGATGGGGAGAAATCAATGCGACATGGCACACAAATTAACCTTTTAGTATTAACCAGAGTCCGTGCTAAGTGCTTTAATGATTTTTAGGAATTCGCAACCTCAATCCCCTAAAAAGAAAAAACCCGCCTAACCTTTCGATTAGACGGGAAAAAAAAGAGTTTTTTGAAGAGGTATTATTACCAGTTATCGCGACGTGGAGCACGTGGTCTTTCTTCACGAGGTTTTGCCTCGTTTACAGTAAGGTTACGTCCACCAACTTCTCTCCCGTTTACCGCTTCAATTGCAGCACGAGCTTCGTCGTCATTAGGCATATCAACAAAGCCAAAGCCTTTGCTACGTCCAGTAATTTTGTCAGTAATAATTGTTGCAGAAGTTACTTCGCCATAAGCTGAAAAAGTTTGTTCTAAGTCGCTTTCCTTTGTACGGTAGGAAATGTTACCGATGTAGAGATTCATTTTGTGATGAGAAAAAATTTAATATTGGCTGCAAATGTAGAAGGTTATTTATATTTATCAACATTTTATTAAAAATATTTAATTTTCAATAAATCTATGATTAACTGCGGCGGCTCTCCGAAAATTTAAAGCGTAGTTTTTATCCTTCTTGAATAATCTCCACTTTCTCAATCACATCTCCAGCTTGGATTTGGTCAATCACATCTAAGCCTTCCACCACTTTTCCAAACACTGTGTGATTGCGGTCTAAATGCTGGGTGTTTTGGCGATTATGGCAAATAAAGAATTGTGAGCCACCTGTGTCGCGACCAGCGTGAGCCATCGAGAGCACACCTTTGTCATGATACTGATTTTCGCCAGTGAGTTCGCATTTAATTTGGTAGCCTGGCCCGCCTGTCCCTGTTCCGTTTGGGCATCCGGCTTGGATTACAAAGTTTGGAATAACACGATGAAACTTTAATCCATCGTAAAAACCGATTCCTGATAATTTTAAGAAGTTGGCAACGGTGTTTGGTGCATCCTTTTCAAAGAACGAAACCGTCATTGTGCCTTTGTTAGTGATAATATTTGCTTTCATTCCACAAAGAAACTGAATAATGATGAAGTGGGGCTTTAAATTTTCTTATTGCCCTTCGCAGTTAAATATCCACTGCACACCGTATTTATCGGTACAACTTCCATAATATGCTCCCCAAAACATATCTTGAAGTTCGATAGTAACCACTCCTCCAGCCGATAAAGTATCAAATAGTTTTTTGGTTTCAGCCTTAGTATCGGGTTCAAGATTAATGTACACATTGTTTCCAAAATTTACTTTAAATCCCATTGATTCGGGGGCATCAGTACCCATTAAATAGTGTCCGCCTGTGATGGCTAGTTCAATATGCATAACCAAGTTTTGTCTTCTTCAGCTAAAGGCGGCATGCCGTCCGAAGGTGGAATATCACTAAAACGGGCAATGCCACCACGGGTAAATTCGCCGCCGAATACTGACTGGTAAAAAGTGAATGCTTCCTTGGTATTGCGAGCGAAGTTTAGATAAGTGCTTGTTCTGGCCATTTTTGATTGATTTTAGGTTGCGAAATTAATTTGGAAACTGCATAAACCAATCAAAACTGCACCCCTTTCTTTTCGCCTTTCTTTATCACCACATTTACCATTTTCAAGTCTCCGGCAAACTCGTTGAATTCGCCTTGAGCCAAAATTCCTGTTTCATCAATAGCCAAGGAGCATCCAACCATTTTTTTTCCTTCGTAAGGGCCACCCACTATATAGCCCACACTCGTAACACTTATAACCGGAATATGATATTGCCGGGCAATGAGCAACAAGGGCTTCACCCATTTTTCCTGGTACGGATTCATTTCTTCCGTAACAAAATGGTTGACCGTCCACGATGAAGGCGACAGGATAAGCTGAGCTCCCATTCTGGCTAAAATATGGGCATTGTGCAAACCCGATTCGTAATAGTTATCGGCACAAATGTTCAAGCCTATTTTGCCGAAAGGGGTTTCCACAACCTCTACTTTTTTTCCCACTTCATAAAAAGGAAACTCCACTTCCAGCAAGTTTATTTTATGATATTTCAGGATGATTTCACCTGAGTTATTAATCAGAATGGCGGCATTAAAGGTTTTATCTCCTACTTTTTCGGTGAGGCCGAGGCAAAGCCAAATATTTAATTCAGCAGCCAAACGAGAAAAGAAATCGGAGAACTTTCCGGGGATTGGTTCGGCTTCATTGTGAACCGAGGGATGAGTCCACGCTAAATCAAGTGCTTCGGGAAGAAGAACCAAATCGCAGTTTTCGGCTTTGGCTTGGCGGATAAGCCTTTCGGCACGTTCCAGATTCCGTTCGGGTTCGCCACCTTCCACCAGCAATTGTGCCATCCCTATCTTCATCGCTACTTAAATTTTAATGTGAAATACTTATCATATACCACTTGGGTAAACACGCCCATTTTGGTTAGCACAAAAATAGGAATTCTACCCAATTGCATCCATTTGTAGCTGTTTGGATAATCCCACCAATTGCGGGGCGGGCGGGCAACATAGCCATCAAATTCTTCTTGTGTTATCCCTAATCGCTTTATGCAAAGTAAAATAATTTTAGGGTCTTCAATTTGATAAGGCAGTTTCGATTTTTCTAAGGCGGCTTCCCGACTCAATTGATTGCTTCTAACCAAAGCCGAATATTCTATCAATCGAAAATTAATTTTGAACTTGGTGCGATGAATATAGGTGATGAGACTCCAATACAAATCATCAAAATAATGTGCTCCTGGATACACCCAATCCAGTTCACGACTTAATATTTCGCTCGATTCCTCACGACTGTATGGGTAATTATACAAAGGCGAATGTACTCGGATTCCCTGCATCACGGTATAGAAAAACATTTCTTTAATGCCGAGATTAAAGCCTGCATTTTCGGGTTTCCATTTGGCCAATATAACCGAACCGAATTGCTTTTGAATGGCCCGCAGATGGTCGCCATCAAAATATGCCCAAGCCAGCGGACGTATTCCTTCGGTGCGGAAACTCTGCCCAAACAAAATGTGCTTGATGCCTTCTTTGTAGGCCACACTATATAGTGCTGCACCAATACCTACGTCGGTACCATTGTTGAGTAAGGGTGTAGAGGCTTTGAGGTCGGTAATTTTCAAATCTTTACATTCCCGAAAATCGGAGGTAACGGTTCTAAGTTCCACCCCTAATTTTCTGACGGCTTTGAGCATATTTTCACCTGCCACCGGATTGTCAAACCCATCATTAAAATGAACTGCCAGCGGACGAAGTTTCCACTTGGTTACGGAGAGATAAAGCAAGTAAATGCTATCTCGCCCTCCACTGATACCTATTATGCAGTCGTATTTTTTATTCTTTCCGTCAGCTTTTATTTTATCGAATCTTTTTCTCAGTGCCTCTTCGCCTCGAGTATCGTTAGGGAAGGCTGCATCAAAGGTGTCGTGAATTTTGCAAAGCGAACATTCGCCACTGCCGTCAAACTCGATACCCGGAATGGTATTATCGCATATACATCGGGTGCATTGCTGATAGACAATGTCTTTCTCGAAACCGCTTACTATAACCACTTAAATAAATGTTTGCCAAAAATAGTGGTTTGGAAGATTATGAATGAGAGAAAGATTATAGGGAAAGCAAATGAAACTGAATATAGCTCTAAGTATTTGATGGTTGAAGACATAACCCGTCTCCCAACCTTGGGAGGGGCATTCCCGAAAACGTGAACTAGTCTCCCAACTTTGGGAGAGGCATTCCCGAAAACCTGAACCCATCTAACGACTTCGTTTGGAGCATTCCCGAAAACATGAACTCATCTAACGACTTCGTTTGGAGCATTCCCGAAAACATGAACCCATCTAACGACTTCGTTTGGAGCATTCCCGAAAACGTGAACCCGTCTAACGACTTCGTTTGGGGCATTTCCGAAAAAGGAAACCCCTCTCCTCAATCAAGGAAAGGCATTTATATAAGGGTGAGGGCTTCGCAGTTTCGAAAAAAGGAAACCTGCCCCCTTTTTGCATTGCCAAAATATCCAATAACGAATGGAGACAATTTTTCTCTGCGAACAAACAGCTTACATTTGCCCAATGAAAAACAAACTTCCATTTTTATTAATAGTCATCGCCATAGCTGCAAGTTGCGGAAAAGACAAAACGCCCACTGAAACTCCACCCGTAGTTGTTCCGCCCGTTACCAAATCCACCTTGGAAAACACAGTAGGTTTTGGGGTTTTAGATAAAGTAAAGGGTATTTGGGACGGCCCGGTTACCTCTACCACAGGTTTAGGAAGTTTTCCGGTTTGGATTGTAGATTTTCGCCCAATTTCCGAAAATCAGGTTTCTGCCAAAAATGAATTGGACCCGCTTAACGACATTCATCTTTCATTTTTTGTTGCTTTGTATGATAGTGTGTATAAAGTAGCTTTTCGCAATGGAGGCTCGTTTGCCGGTATGCACCGAACAGCCTATTTTCTGGCCGATAGTGTGTCCGAAACCTCCAGTCAATCCTATTACCGCTTTGCTGAAATTAAGAAAGGCAGAAGCCGGGCTTATACCGAAATTACTTTCAAAGGCGACAGTTTGATTATGAAATCTTATACTAATAAAAGCAATTCGCAATCTGCCGCCACTTTGCACATGACTTGGAAAGCCACCCGCAAAGATGCCACAACTTGTCAGGCCGCTGTTTCGCATTTTGCTTTCCCTAAAAAATCCTTAACCAAAGATTTTACAACAACTTTTAATAGTTCATCTGAATCCATTTTTTACGACCTCACTTCGGACCCCTACCTGGAATCTTCGCAACCCTATCTTGGGCAAACTACAATCAATTACAGTTTCACCCCCAACATTACACCGAGTGCAAGCAAAAAAGTTATCTTGATGATCACTTCTCAGCCCTTGATTAATGGGTTTGTGCCGAATTATGCCAATCTTAAATTCCGTTCACGCTATGTGGTTTTGGCGGCAAACAACACCTCTTTCACATTTAACTATATGCACCCGGGAACATATTATGTTTATGGAATTTATGATGCTGATGGGAATTTAACATACAGTAGCGGCGATGCAGTAAGTACCACCAATTCCACGTTTACCCTTACGGATAAAGGCACAGCATCGGCCTCAGTGCAGATAAATTATTCGATACCTTAATACTTCCAATAGATACGTTTACCCAATTCCCAATCTTCCATGCTCCGAAATATCCTCCTTCAAGTTACTTTCTGCCTTTTATGCACAGTTGCATACGCCCAAAGCAATACGCTTTACACCGTTTTTGGTGGTGGTAGCTTTTGTCAGGGTTCCACAGGAAATCAAATTTTACTTGATAGTTCCGATGTTGGGATTGATTATGAATTGGTGCTTAACGATACCCAATCGGTAGTTTCGGGGGTTTACGGAACGGGAGACACCATTTCATTCGGCCATTATGCCGGAAACGGAAACTATACCGTGGTGGCTCACGATACCACTACACTGCAGACCGATACAATGAACGGTGTAGTAACGGTAACTATGATTTTACGGCCAATGGTGTATAATATTTCAGGCGGTGGCAGTGTCTGCGTAGGACAAATGGGGCCGGCTATATCGCTATCGAATTCGCAAAATTCCATAGTCTATGATTTGCTGCTTAACGACACCCTATTGGTAAGTTCCTATTCGGGAGCGGGAAGTGGTTTGTTCTTGGGAAATTTCACCCAAAACGGGACTTACACCGTCCGAGGCCGGAAAACCACCTTGCCCAATTGCCCAACCATGATGAATGGATATGCTATTATAAATGTGTATCCGCTTCCTGACATTTTCCCGCTTCAGGGAAATGGACTTTTATGCAGTGGAAGTTTGGGAGCAGTTTTGCACTTAGATAGTACGCAGTTGGGTATTCAATATTCCATTGAAAATACACAAGGCAATATTCTTACGAATGGAATGGGAACAGGCGATACGCTATATTTCAACCCTATTGCAGTTTCAGGAACATATTTGGCAAAAGCCACCCGAACAAATGTAACAGGCTGCAACAGCACTATGGCCGGAACAATAACCATCAGCACACTTAACCAGACTGTTTATACCATTTCGGGGGGTGGTGTATTTTGTGAAGGAAGTGCGGGGGGAACAATTACGTTAAGTGGATCACAAAATGGCTTTGAATATTATTTGAGCAATCCATTAATTGACCCAGTTCCGTCACCACAACCCGGAAATGGCGGAGCTTTGACATTCGATTCTATAACATCGGCTGGCGACTATGGGCTTTGGAGTCGCTATTTGCAAAGCCCGTTTTGCGAGGTGGCAATGGCCGGATCGGCAAGTTTAATTTATCAACCATTACCCTCAGAATTTCCGCTTTCGGGTGGTGGATTTTATTGCGAAGGACAAGCGGGAGCAGAAATTACTCTCGAAGGATCGCAACAAGAAACTACTTACAAATTATTATTAAATCACTTGTTGCCAACAGGAGCCGCACAAATCGGAACAGGAAATTCCTTGTTGTTTAGCCCGGTGAGTTTAACAGGGACATACTCCATTTTAGCAGAGATAAACAGTTGTCAGCGTTCGTTTGCCGATTCGGTAACCGTGGAGGTTACAGATTGCACTGGCATAGAAGACACAAATACCGAAACAGCATATACACGACAAGGCAACCGTTTAGTGTTTCAGTTTTCCCAAGCAGAAATTACTGTAATTGATATGGGAGGCCGGGAAGTATTAAAAGCCAAAAATACCCCCGAACTTAATTTAGAACTTTTGCAACAGGGCGTCTATTTGGTGCAAGCAGATGACTTAAGGATGAAGTTTATTCAGTTTTAGGGAATGCATAATGCTAAATCTAACAAGGACTTTGGTGGTTAAGCTATGCGTTTTATCGTAGGAAGATTTGAAGGATTAATAAAATAAGCAATGGAATCACAAGACATACGTTGGAAACAACGCTTTACAAATTTCTCGAAAGCAGTTTCGCATCTTGAAGATGCTGTAAAAATTCAACATCCCGACTTCACTCAAAAGGCAGGAATAATTCAGCTATTTGAAATGAGTTTTGAGTTGGCTTGGAATCTGCTGAAAGATTACTTGGAAGAGCAGGGGTTTGCTGATATTAAATCACCAAGAACTGCATTGAAAAAAGCTTTTGAAATTGACTTAATTAAAAATGGGCATATTTGGATGGAACTCTTAAACGACAGAAACCTTACTGCTCATACCTATGATGAAGAAAAAGCAGAGGAGGTTGGACAACTCATTCATTTCAAATATTTCCCTTTGTTAAATGAACTCAAAACCGATTTTCAAGTACGATTTATAAATGAGTAATTGCGGTTTAACAGAACAAGATTTGCTTGCCATAACAAAGGTTTTTGCAGATTCTTCTCAAATTGAAGAAGCCCGGCTTTTCGGTAGCAGAGCAAAGGGAAATTTTAAAACAGGTAGCGATGTAGATATTGCTTTAAAAGGGAACAAGCTAACCGCCGAAATTGTAAATCATATCAGTTATTTGCTGAATGAGGAAAGTTTAATGCCATATAAATTCGACATAGTAAACTACCAAACAATTAATAATTCCGATTTGCTCGAACACATTGATAGGGTCGGGATTCGGCTATTTGCTCGTGAGTAAGGTTTATTCGGTTTTAAATTATAAATCAGCTTTTCTTTACATTTGCTAACCAAAAGTTCCACCATGAAAAAGCAAATCCTTCTTTTATTTTTGTTTTTGCAGTTTGCAATCTAAGGCACAATTCCAAAAACCTTTTCCTGATTCGGCTGCGAGTTGGAAGATTTATTTCAGTGGAAGCGATGGAACAAATCCGTACCACGGAAGTTTTGACTACTATATCGAAGGAGACACGACCTTATTTGGATATACCTACAATATGCTTTTTGTTGGTTTAGAATCACAGCAATCTTTAATAGGACTTTACCGGGCAGATTCAAACAAAGTGTATTTTAGGAAGCGAATAGAGTCCCCTAATCATTTAGATACTGTAGAAGTTTTACTGTATGACTTTCCCTTAGCGATTGGAGATTCAATACTAACCCATCACCCAGATTTTCAGGAAGATTCAGTTTACATCAAATTGGTTTCTATTGATACGAAACCGTTGCAAGACAAACAATCGTAAAACACACAACAAAATGTCAGCAACAAAGTCGCTTAAACTACTTAATTACAGTTAGTTTAAGTATATTTGCAAACAAACAAACCAAATGCAAAAAGCGACCAATCAACTCAGTTTTTCGGAT
>CANJNG010000103.1 GCA_947475205.1 Bacteroidota bacterium | reverse complement strand
TTAGTTATGATAGCAAAGGTAGAATTAACCCCAAATTAAACGGATGGATATTTTGGGGTTAATTTGAATTTAAGCTGCCACTGGCTGTTTTCCTTGCCATGAAAAACAACAAAATTACTTCGTAAAATTTGCCGAACTTATTTCGTCAGCTTCCTTACTTTTGCCCCCCTCAAAAAAATAGCCACTCACTTATTCACAATCTTCATTTCAGTTTCAATGAAAATTCAATTTCACAAATACCAAGGCACAGGCAACGATTTCATAGTGGTAGATAACCGAAATAGCAATTTCAAAATCAACCAATCCCTCATTGCCGACTTATGTAACCGAAAGTTTGGTATTGGTGCCGATGGCTTGATTTTGTTGCAAACCGAAGCCGGTTACGATTTCAGAATGGTTTACTTTAATGCCGACGGACGTGAAAGTTCGATGTGCGGAAATGGTGGACGTTGCATCGTTTTCTTTGCTCAGAAATTAGGGATTATTAAAGATGAAGCAAGGTTTATTGCCATTGACGGCGAACACAAAGGAGTGGTTCGGCACCAAGAGGAAAAATCGGCATTCGTTGGATTGGAAATGAAAAATGTGGATAAGATAAAAGCCGTTGGCGATGATTGGATTTTAGATACGGGCTCTCCGCATTATGTAAGGTTTGTTACCTCTGCCGATGCTGTAAATGTGGAATGGGATGGCGAAGTGGTTCGCAATTCTGAAGCCTACCGCGAAGAAGGAATAAATGTAAATTTTGTAGAAAAGAAAAGTACCCGCCTTTATGTAAGAACATTCGAACGGGGCGTAGAAGCCGAAACACTTTCTTGCGGAACTGGAGTTGTGGCAGCAGCCATTGCAGCTCACCATGCTGAAATAAGTAAAGCTACAGCCATGCTTATTAAAACCCCCGGTGGCGAATTAGAAGTAAGTTTTGAATCTAAAGTAGCCGGAAGCTATTCAAATATTTGGCTAAGCGGCCCGGCGGTTTGTGTGTTTTCGGGAGAGATTCTTATTTAAGATTTAGCCCTAAAAAGGCACATCGCCATCAGCAATATCATCCATTTTTGAACCACGGGTAATCGTTACTTGTGGCTGTTGCTGAATCGGAGCATCAAATTCATTAGAAGGTTTCATGTTGCCGTAAGGACTACCTTCTCCATAAGCATCATTTAATCCATCCAAGTCTTCAAATTTGCCTAAGCGGTCAATAAATTTAAGGTCAATATCTGTGGTTTTTCCGTGCCGGTTTTTAGCTACGATGATTTGAGCCACACCTGCCGTTGAGCGTTGGTTAGCATCTTCGGTCAAGCCATAATATTCGGGACGGTAAATAAACATAACCATATCGGCATCTTGCTCAATAGCTCCCGATTCACGCAGGTCACTTAATTGCGGACGCTTGTCGCCTCCACGCTGCTCCACCTGACGGCTTAATTGCGACAAGGCAATAACAGGAATCGAAAGTTCCTTGGCTAATGCCTTTAAAGACCGTGAAATAGTACTTATCTCCTGCTCACGATTACCCCGTCCACCATCGCTGCCTCCAACGGTCATTAATTGTAAATAATCAATTACCACGCATTGAATATTGTGTTGTTGGGCTAATCGACGGCATTTAGCCCGAAGTTCAAACACTGAAAGTTGAGCGGTGTCGTCAATAAACAAAGGAGCTTCGGCCAGACGAGCAATACGACTGTGAAGAATTTCCCATTCAAAAGGTTCTAAATTGCCCCGTTTTAGTTTCTCGTTAGATAATCCTGTTTCACTGGAAATTAAACGGGCTACCAACTGCAAACTCGACATTTCCAATGAAAATATAGCCACAGGCCGTTTGAAATCAACGGCCATATTTCGGGCCATACTCAACACAAAGGCAGTTTTACCCATACCCGGACGGGCAGCTAAAATCAATAAATCCGATTTCTGCCAACCGTTGGTCAATCTGTCCATTTCCGTAAAGCCCGATGGAACGCCCGTAAGACCACCATCGGCTTTAGAAGCGGCTGTTTCTATTTGTCCGATGGCTTGTTTAAGCAAAGTGGACATTTTATCATAGCTCTTTATAATGTTTCCATCGGCTATCTTAAAGAAATTGGTTTCGGCTTTATCCAGCAAATCGAACACATCGGTAGTGTCTTCATAAGCATCGGTAATAGTTTCAGTGCTTATGCGGATAAGTTCTCGAGCAATGTGTTTTTGTAAAATAATCTTCGAGTGATATTCTGTGTTTGCACTCGATGACACCCTGTTTGAAAGCGAAGAAATATAGTAAGGCCCTCCAACATAATCGAGTGTTGCATTTTTGCGTAAACGTTGCGTTACGGTTAGGATATCAACAGGTTCGCTCTCCGAGAAGAGTTGCTGAATAGCTTCGTATATTTTTTTATGTGCTTCTTTGTAAAAGCATTCTGGTTTCAGAATATCAATTACCGATGTGAGTGCATCTTTTTCAAGCATCAAAGCACCCAAAACAGCTTCCTCCAATTCTACTGCCTGCGGTGGAAGTTTTCCGTTCTCCAAGCCCGCAAAAGCTAAGTTGGCTCTGGTTTTTCCTCTAAAATCGCTGGCTATTTTTTTTCCTGTTTCTTCCACGATGTAAAAGTATATTTCGCATTGGAGTGGGCAATGCTATTGTTATTAAAAATAGGAAATTCGATTGAAGTGGCGGAGCTGTTAGGCAATCCTTACCTCTTCATTTCCAATGGGCAGTCTGATGGCGGAAAATAGTTATCAGAATGTATTACACAGGTTATTAACAACATTTACACACAGTAATCAACAATCTGTAATTGATAAGCAAGTCAGGAGTTACGCAAAAATCGCCTTTAACTCCGTGGCCTCTTCGGGTTTCATTTTCCCCGAGATAACCAAACTCAATTGACGTCGGCGAAGAGCAGCATCATAGCGTTGCTTCTCCACATCTGATTCGGCAATTACGCCCGGCACATTGATGGGATTGCCTAACTGGTCAACAGCCACGAAGGTGAAAATAGCTTCGTTGCATTTTGTTTTAAGTCCTGTGCTTAGGTTTTCTACCCACACATCGATGCACACTTCCATAGAGGTGCTAAATGCCCGTGACACCTTTGCTTCAAGGGTTACCACATCGGCCAAGCGAATGGGCTGGTCGAAACTTACATTGTTTACCGATGCCGTAACCACGACCCTCCTGCAGTGTTTTTGAGCCGAAATGGCCGAAGCGATGTCCATCCAGTGCAAGAGGCGACCACCCATAAGGTTGCCGAGTGTGTTGGTGTCGTTTGGTAATACTAATTCGGTGAGAACTGTTAGGGATTCTTTTGCGGTTTTGGGTTTGATGCTCATTTAGAGTAGAGAGAATAGAGTAAAGGGTATGAAGAAGTGAATTGAAAGTCGAGAGAAGGATAACTATTTAACATGAAACGAGAACATTTGTTCGTTCTCAATAAATCCTGTTAATGTATCGTTTGCTTTCACTGGCCCCACTCCGGCAGGCGTTCCAGTGAAGATGATGTCGCCTTTTTTGAGGGTGAAATATTTGGATGCATCTTCAATGATTTTGGCAAAGTTGTATATCATCAATGATGAATCGGCTTTCTGCACCGTTTGGCCGTTCTTTTCCAAATGAAAAGCTATTTTATCTTTCGTTGCAAAGGTTTTGTAATCTATCCATTTTCCGATGGCAGCAGCACCATCAAAGGCTTTCGCTTTCTCCCATGGCAATCCTTTCTCTTTGAGTTTTGATTGCAGGTCGCGGGCAGTGAAGTCGATGCCGAGCGTAATTTGGTCGATATAGCGGTGGGCAAATCGTGCTTCGATGTTCTTTCCTACATGGCTTATAAGCAGCACCAATTCGGCTTCGTAATGCACATCATTGCTCCACTCCGGCAGAAAGAACGGTAAGTGCATGTTCATCAATGCCGAATCGGGTTTCAAGAATAAAACGGGTTCGTCGGGTACTGCATTGTTCAGTTCTTTGATATGGTCCACATAATTGCGACCGATGCATATAATTTTCATGGGGCTAATTCAGCATTTTGGGGTTTACCGGAATCCAGATTTCTTCCTCCGAATCGGGATCGTTATTTTTATACTTCTCGCCCATCACAGTAAAATGTGGGCGATTATCGAGCACAAAATTAGAGTTAGGAATCCAAGTGCCAAAAATATAATTGTAGGTTTTATCGGCTTCGCTTACCAAACCCTTGTGTATAAACACGGCATACTCTCCTCTTGGAAGTGTAAGAGTGTACATTTCAGGGGGAACTTTATCAAAAGTGGAAACCTCTATAGCAACCCATTTTTTAAATAAAACATTGGTCTTGAAATTCTCAAAAAAACCGGGCTCGCACTGCATTATGGAATATAAATCAGAGCCAATGAAGTTTTCTATTTCTCTTCGGCAGGGCATAAAGCTACGCCATAATTCAACGGTTTTATCCTCTGCAAACGACATCTTAATGTGTTTGCCTATCAGTTTCTTTTCGGAGATAGTTTCTATTCGGGGTTTCAAAAATTTCATTTCACAACAAAACTTTTCACCCCATTAAATTTCTTACTTTTTATTTTAGCGAAATACATCCCGGAGGCTAGGTTTAGTTTCTCCTGATAGGTTGACTGTCCTTGCAGGGTAGTGGCATAAACCTCTCTGCCCATTATATCAATAACCGACAATTGAAGGGTTTCTTCTTTTGCTCCCTTTTCGGCAAGGCGGATGGTAAACGTGCCGTTGTTGGGCGAAGGGTAAAGTTCTATGTCTTTCACTTTTTGAGTATTTGGAATAGAAACATTAGATATTATGCTCAAACTGTTTTCCCAAATTCCCCGCCCGAATGTCGATATGTATATTTTATCGAGGACGGGATTAAATTCAATATCGGTAAGAATCACATTCGGAAGGCCAATGCTATTGTTTACCCATTGTGTGGCTTGATTTTCCAAAATATAAATACCAATGTCGGTGGCAATCATTATCTGACCTGAGCCGGGAACAGTTTTGATGCAATTAACCGGAACGTTCGGCAGGTTGTAAGAGATATTTTGCCAACTGGCTCCTCCATCGGTAGTACGGTAAACTTTTTGTCCGGCCACAAAACCCGACAAGGAAACGTAGGCTGTGTTGTCATCTGTTTGGCTTAAATCAATGCTCAAAAAGCATAGCGAATCGGGTAATCCTGCTGTAATGTCCTGCCAGTTTGCCCCACCATCGAAAGTAACATACATCGTTGACGGCGAACCGTATTCAAACCTAATACGGCGAGAGGCATAAATAACATCGGGGTTCAATTGGCTTACACCCAATGCACATAATTCATTATCATGAATGGGGTTTGAAGGCAAGGGATTCATGGCCTCCCAGCTATAGCCACCATCAAAGGAGCGAACCACATTTGTGAACCCGGCATATAAATAATTATTAGTGTAATCTGCTGCAACGGGCGAAACCCACTCGCCTGGTTCGCCGTTTACATTAACGGTTGTTCCTCCTAATGAAGAGAATCCACCATCATTTGAAACATAAAAATTGCCATACTGCGATGAACCAATCACAAACAAATCATCAAATTGGTCGAGATAATTATCCATGCCGTCGCCACCAAAAATGGTTTGCCACTGTGTGCCGTCAAAATAAAATGAAGCATTATCTTGAGCTCCAGCAATTAAACGCCCGGTTGTATTTTTTGAACTCGACAGTTTGTAAAATGAAGTAATGTTCATTCCATCGCTTATGGTTGTCCATTGGGTAGGCCAAGGAATTCCGTTATTGGCATCATCCCAGGTTTGCGGAGTAACGGTAGTGGTGCGGTACAGTCCGCCATCGCTGCAAACAAATATATTTCCCGAATTAGGTTGGGTTTCCATAAAATGAATATCGCCATGTAGGGTTGCTCCATATTGCAAGGTCCAATGGCTTACAGGATTAAAGGTATTGGCTCCATCGGTAGAACCCCAAATATTTACTCCGCCCACATACACCGTGTTTCTATCGGTTGAGTTCACCATAAAACCCAAGTCGTAGGTTCCTTGCCCGCCCTGGTTTGTTCCATCACCGCCTTCCAACACGTTTACGCCCGGGTTTATGTATGTCCAACTATTTCCGGCATCAGTTGATTTGTAAAGTCCGTAAGAGCCTTCATCTAAGCCCACTGTCATAGCATAAATATAATTATGGTCGCTAGGGGCAATGGCTAATTTAACACGCTGCACTTCAAATTGTGGAGGTATGCCTGTGTTGAGAAGAGTCCAAGTTGCTCCAAAATTGGTTGATTTATAAATTCCAGCCGAACCAATTTGCTGAAATTGCAACCAGCCAGATGCTGCATACAGTGTGTTGGGGTTCGTGGGGTCTTGCACCAAATCCCAAAAAAGTGTATCCATAATATGCGTCCAAGAACTTCCACCATTGGCAGAGGTGTACATTCCCGATACCCCGCAAGCAACTAGTTGATTACTATTTGCCGGGTTCACCAATACTTTACGAATAAGTGATGCATCACCATCGGTTAGCTGAAACGATAGCCCGGTTGGATTCCAGGTGCTACCTCCATCGGTTGTTTTGTAAACGCCCAAGCCGTAATGCGATTGTCGTTTTCGTCCATCAATGTTGAGGCCAACATCTATGTATTCAAAATCACCAACAGAAATGTACATTATTTCGGCATTGTTTGGGTCAATAGTAATATCGCTTATTCGCTGAATAGGCAGATTATCCGTCAACGGAGTCCAGCTTTGGCCGTTGTTGGATGTTTTCCAAACACCACCCTGAGCTACCCCCACATAATAGGTATTCACATCTGTTGGATGGAAAGCAATGCAGTTGATACGGCCAATACCGTTTTGCATATAGCCAGTTTGGTTTTCAGGCAAGGTGTAAGGCCCTAATGGTGTCCATCCCGAACTGGCAAACTTGGCCGTGCTTTGCACCTCCTTGGCATTGGCTGCCTTTATGGCTTCGGCAATGTAAATTGAAGGATCACCTGGATTGCCGCTGCCATCGGTGTGCTTTTCCATTTCGTGTTCCCAACGTTTGAAATACTTCCAATGCTTGGTGTTTTTTAAATCGGTTTTCTTGGCCCATTTGTCAAACAGCACCTGCATGCGTTTGAAATCGTGGGTTTGATTGCTACTGTCTTGCAGGAAAACCTGAGCATTTGAACACAATGGGGAAATAACCAGGATATAAATTAAAAGGGAACTAAATTTTAGTGATTTCATTTTAAGGGAATACTTAGATTTCAAAGTACGAATTACGGTAAAAATAGAATTGATATTGTTGGCTAGATTCAGAATAGATAGAATAATTGTTCAGGTTAGTTGTTAGGCTAATTTAAAAATATAGGAATTCATTAGCTATCCAAAATTCTTAATAATGCAGAAACAAAAAAGCCATATTAATTGAAAATCCCACTGATATGGAATCATTTACATTCGCCGAAATTTTCCTTCCCAAATTGATGAAAAGAAACCTACTCCTTTTTGCCTTAATCTTTACAGTAACCTACTCCCAAGCCCAAAGAAAAGCCAAAGATGACTCATTTGAAGTAATTCAATGCTCGGAATTTCATTTAACCAAACCCCTAGCCGAATTAGCTAAAGAATTCCCTATTCCCAGTGGAAAACTGGAGAAGGAAGAGATGGAGGACAGGAAAACTAGAAATCCTCGGAAATTTGTTAAATCAGTAAAGGACGGTCCGGAATATGGCAACGATTCTGCCTCTATGCAAACTACTATGGGTGACCGTCCCGGTAAGGCTCCACTTCAAAACTGGTTAGGCCAACAAGGCGATGGTTATCCGCCGGATCCAAGTGGTGCTGCGGGCCCAAACCACTATGTACAATGTGTTAATGCTACCTATTATAAAGTATATAATAAAACAGGTACGGCACTATTAACGGGAACTGTTGGTTCGCTTTGGAATTCTAATACCAACGACGGCGACCCAATAGTAATGTATGACAAATATGCCGATAGGTGGTTTATTAGTCAATTCGGACAAACCGGTAATAGAATTTACATTGCTATTTCACAAACTAGCAACCCTACCGGAGCATACTATACCTATACTTTTACAGCTCCTAACAGCGATTTCCCCGACTATTTAAAATTTTCAATATGGGAAAATGGCTATTATATGAATGCAAATTTTGGAACTCAAAGAGTCTTGTGTTTTGAGCGGGATAAAATGCTTTTGGGTAATTCCGGTGCCAGAATGATTAGCAAAACATTCAATGCAGGCTCAACTGGGTCTTTTTATACTCCATTGCCTGCTGATGCTGATATTACATTACCTGCTGCAGGAACCCCGCTACCGTTTTTCGCTTATTCCGATAATGCATGGGGCGGTGGTGAAGTGGATGCCGTTAAAGTTTGGAATATGACCGTTACTTGGGGAACCACTCCCGTAGCAACAATAACAACGCCAACTGTGGTAACCACTGCAGCTTTCGATGCGTCCTACAATTCTAGTTGGAATGATGTGCCTCAACCCGGAATTGGACAAAAATTGGATGGAATTGGAGGTGTTTTGAATTATAGAGCTCAATGGACAAAATGGACGGGATATAATTCCGTAGTTTTAAACTGGGCTGTAAAAATTAGTTCTTCTCAACGCAGTATTAAGTGGGTAGAATTAAGGCAAAATCAAACTACTGGCGTCTGGAGTCTTTATCAGGAAGGCACATACACTCCTGATACATACACACGTTGGGTGGGTAGCATCGCTATGGATGCAAATGGAAGTATAGCCTTATGTTATGCCAAATCTGGTGCAAGTACCGTTTATCCAAGTTTGGGTTATACCGGACGATTAGCGTCTGATCCTTTGGGAACATTTTCTATCGCTGAAACTATAGCTATAGCCGGAGCAGGTTCTCAAAATGGCGTAAATCGCTTTGGAGATTATTCCCAAACTTCTATTGACCCCGATGGGGTTACTTTTTGGCACACCGGCGAATATATTGGAAGCGGGGGAAATCTTCAAACTCGTGTTTATTCTTTTCAAATACCGATTCCCACTGTTGCAGCATCGGTAGCAATTGCTCAAACTAGTGGAACAAATCCAACATGTGCCGGAAATTCTGTCACCTTTACAGCTACACCTACTAATGGAGGTACTACACCTACTTATGTATGGAAGGTTAACGGAGCAACTGTTGGAACAAATAGCCCAACATTCACTACTACGACGCTTACTTCAGGACAAACTGTTACTTGCATTATGACTTCAAGTTTATCATCTGTTACGGGTAGTCCTTCAACGTCAAATGCAGTGACAATGACTATTATTGCAATTCCTATAACTCCGACATTAAATAGTAATACGCCAATTTGTGCAGGTAGTACCATCAATTTAAGCACCCCTACTGTATCGGGAGCAACTTATGCATGGACAGGACCAAGCTCATTTACAAGTGCATCGCAAAATCCTAGCCGCAACAATGCCACTACTGCAATGGCTGGAACTTATAGTTTAACCACAACTGTTAACGGTTGCACAAGCCTAGCCGGTACAACCACGATAGCAGTGAACGCCATTCCATCCACGCCGACTGCAAGTAGCAATACACCTGTATGTGCAGGAACTTCGATAAATTTGATTACCCCAACGGTTGCAAATGCAACTTATGCTTGGACTGGTCCTAACTCCTTTTCAAATTCATCACAGAATCCAAGTTTAAGCAATTCCACAACGGCAATGGCAGGAACATACAGCTTGACCAAAACCGTCAATGGATGTACAAGCCTAGCCGGTACTACTACAGTAGTAGTTAATCCTATTCCGACAACACCAAGCCCCGCTAGCAATAGCCCAATTTGTACCGGAAGCGTATTGAGTTTAACTACTCCAACAGTATCTGGTGCTAGTTATGCTTGGACAGGCCCAAACTCCTTTACAAGCACTTCACAAAACCCAACACTTAACAGTGCCACAATTGCAATGTCGGGTAGCTACAACTTAACTGAAACATTTAACGGATGCACGAGTTTAGCAGGAACGGTTGTTGTTGCAGTGAATAGTTCATTATCGGCTCCCACGGTTTCCAGCAACAGTCCAGTTTGCACCAATGGAACAATAAGTCTTACTACTCCAACCGTTGCTGGGGCTTCTTACGCGTGGTCCGGCCCTAACGGATTCACTAGTATGCTACAAAACCCGCAATTATCTGGTGCAAGTACAGCAATGAACGGAACATACTCCTTAACCATAACTTCTGGAACTTGCACCAGCGTAGCCGGAACAACTTCTGTATTGGTAAATAACTCATTGACCACACCCAGCCCAAACAGCAATAGTCCTGTTTGTGTTAGTGGATCAATCAATTTAACAACTCCCACAGTTGCAGGTGCTACCTATGCTTGGGCTGGACCAAACGGATTCACAAGCAATTTGCAAAATCCAACTATCTCCAATGCCACAGCACTAATGGGAGGAACGTATAGTGTAGTAGTTAGTTCGGGCACTTGCGTTAGCTCACCCGGAACCACTGCCCTTGTGGTAAGTAATTCTTCCTTATCAACCCCTGTTGCCAATAGCAATAGCCCGGTTTGTACAGGAAATAGTATAAATTTAACTACTGCATCTGTTTCAGGAGCAACTTACACTTGGACAGGCCCGAATTCGTTCACCAGTACTTCACAAAACCCAACTATACCCAATGCAACTTCTGCAATGAATGGACAGTATAGCGTGGTTGTTTCAGCAAACGGCTGTGTTAGTTCTGACGGAAACACAACATTGCTTACCCTAAATAGTGTTACACCTTCCATCGCTGTTTCTTCAAACCCTGTTGGAACCATTTGCCAAAACGACAATGTATCCTTTGTGGCTACACCATCAAACGGCGGCGGAAGTCCAATATATCAATGGTTGGTAAATAATAATCCAGGGGGTTCACAGTTTACTTTCAGCTCAAGTACTTTAAACAATGGCGATGTGGTGAAATGTATATTGACCTCTTCGGCCACTTGTGCCACCCCCACAACGGTTTCCAGCAATATAATTACGATGACCGTTTCGCCAATTCCGGCAACTCCTACCATTTCAATGAATGGCAGTGATTTAGTTTCGAGTTCGCCAACAGGAAATCAATGGTATATTGGAGGTTTACCCATTTCGGGTGCAATAAACCAAACCTACACACCTTTAGCCATTGGAGATTATACAGTGTTGGTAACTATTGCCAACTGCCAATCTACTGCGTCTATACCGTATTCATTGCTTACGGTTGGAATGTCGTTTGAAAACAATCCGAATGGTTTAAGTATATTCCCAAATCCAAACTCAGGTGTTTTCTTTATTTCGTTTTTCTCTAATGAAAAAGCTGATTTCCAATTGGAAGTTACGGACATACTTGGACAGATTGTGCATAAAGCAGAACTGAAATCTGTTCATGGGAATTATGCAAATCAAATTGATTTGTCGCAGCATGCTGTTGGTGTTTATACGCTAACCCTAAAGGGTGGCAAAGCTCAAATTGTAAAGAAGATTTTGGTGAATAAATAGGATCAGTTCTAGTATGGTTTTGTTTGGCAGAAACCGTTAAATCTTTTTCATAATTCCCTTTGAAGCTTTAAACCAAGAAATTTTGAAGGTTACTGCTTGATGAATTTAGCCGTGGATGTTTTGCCGTTTTCTTGGGTAAATCTCAAAGAGTACAGTCCATTAGGGAGTGCAGCTATATTCATAGAATTGTTTTCGATTGTTAGCGGCACTATTTGCCCCAGATAATTGAAGCACTGAACATTGGTAACAGTAGTGGCCGATACGATTGTTAATTTATCCGCAGCGGGGTTCGGAAATACACCCACATTTGGGGAATTGGCTTCCGAATCCTTCACACCCGTCGAGTTTGTTCCCTTCAGGAAAGAAAAATTGCCATTGGTGGGAGCATAAGAAGCAAGGTAGAAGAAAGGGTTTAGGCTAAACCAATTGTAAACCCAGTCATTGGCTCCGAACCAATCCCGTTTAATTCTCACTACATTGGTAAATGTTTGAAACGGGGTGATGAGCGTTCCATATCCATCGAAAGTGATATCCACTGTGCCGGCAGCCTGACCAGCAGCTTGAAAATTATCGGTAATTGTTTGGTTGAAATTTATAGGCAAGGGTACTATGGCTTCGGGAGCCAGGTTATAGTCATCACCTGTGCCGGGGCCTGCCCAGTTGGTGGCCAATTGTTCCCATGCCGTTGCCGAAACTCTATCATAAGAATAGATGGAGCCACTCACCCCGATGGGACTTAGCTTCATACAGAAATTGGAAGTGGGAAAAGAACTGAAGTAAGGCGTTGTGGCCGGATCAACCACTTCGGAAACTCCTTCCGGTGTGGTTACTAAGGTGTGGAAATCCCAAGTGGCGTTTGCCCCACCCGGTTCGGGCGAAACAGCAGAGTTGGCCGTATAGATAGTATCTATAGAGCCTATGGCAGGCATAGTAATTCCGCTGTTGATTACGGTTTGTGCCTTTGTAAAAAAGGTAACAGCAAATAGTGCGGGAGTTAGTAGAAGTTTGTTCATTTTCTTGTTGTTTAAAATTTACAACAAAGTAACGACAAGAAAAATTCTTAATCCCAACTACAATAGTAGTAATTATTGGTGATACGATACTACAGGGTGTATGACATTTAGATCTCATAAAACAAAAACGGTTAATGCATTTGCCTCGCCGTTCCTCTTATCTCAATATCGCCTTGTAGCTCTATTTTAAAATCTCCAATTTCCCGTTCCAGAAATTCTTTTCATTCTTTACTTCATAGAGATACATACCATCGGCCAAGCCGCTTAAATCAAAGCGGTCATACGAGAATATACCTGTAAAGGCTGGTACTTTGGTTTTTGACCAAACCACACTACCGTCGGATTTGCGAATGGTATAGGTCGTTAGTTTATTTGTGCCTATGGGGAACTTAAACGTAACCATATCCTTACTCGGATTAGGGAATATCATCATTTCATCGGGGTTTAACCGCATTTGCTGAACAGGGGCTTGCACTTCAATTACATGATGACTGCTACCAGTACATGTGTCTTCACCCACCCGATATTCTGCAACTTCCAACCTAACGGTATGGAAGCCTGTGCTTACGCAACTTAATGGATAAAAATTTGGAGATAATACTGGGGGAGGAGGGGATGTTTGGGGCAGAGTTACTGTTGAACAGGTTTGCCCATCAACAGTCCAAGTGTAAGTAACCGAAGTGCCAACAGATGCCATGTGATTCAAAGTCGCTTGAGGAATTTGATACGGCACACAGGCCAATTCATTTTCCCGGTATTCAAAAAACTTAAATGCTTGAACATCGTCTTCGCATTTTGGAAGACAAATAATCTCTACATCAAATGAACATACATCGCAACACATCAAACCCCCTGCGGTAATATACACTGCGTTGATATAAATGGTATGTGTTCCCAGGGTCTGAAACACAATTTCGGGCAGGGTGTCGTTTGCGGGGTTGAAATCTTCCAACGTGTGGTAAATATAATTACCATAGCCATCGTTGGCAAAAATGGTGATGGATAATGTGCCTCCATTAAGATTAGTATCTAAGCCCAAATCTATACAAACCGGATTTTGGTCACCACACCATGCCCCACAAGTCGTAAATATTTGCGGACAAACATCTTCATTGTTGCAGCTAAACCCGGCAGTTTCGGCACTGCAAACCAAATTACCCTGAGCTGTAGAAGCTGTGTCCTTTACCAACTCTACATGAACTGTTGAATCAGAAGGGTTATTGCCCATATCAACACAATACGGAAAACTATGAATACTGTCTAATGGAAC
>CANJNG010000102.1 GCA_947475205.1 Bacteroidota bacterium | reverse complement strand
GTTCTTGGTGGTCAGAACGGGGTCGTTGCATGCAACGGGTTAGTTCTTGGTGGTCAGAACGGGGTCGTTGCATGCAACGGGTTAGTTCTTGGTGGTCAGAACGGGGTCGTTGCATGCAACGGGTGAATTCTTGGTGGTCAGAACGGGGTCGTTGCATGAAACGGGTGAATTCTTGGTGGTCAGAACGGGGTCGTTGCATGAAATGAGCTAATTCTTGGCGGTCAGAACGGGGTCGTTGCATGCAACGAGTCAATTCTATGTTCTCAGAACAAGGGTACTAAAAGGGTTTCCGTTTTAGGAAAGGCCATAAACGATATCGTTAGAAGGGTTCACGTTTTAAGGAATGCCTCTCCATCTTTCAGGGTAATAATGTATATGACATCTGCAGTTGCCCTCGCCATTTGGCGAAGGAAAGGAATAATTATTAGTTTTGTGGTATGAGTTGGCTGCCACAATTTAGAAGTATACTGTTGTATATAGAACCAAATGGAAGGCCTTAAATCGCTTATTAGTTTCCTGCACATTGCATCGGCAAGTCTAAGTTTAGCTGCCGGACTAATTGTTTTGTGGGAAATAAAAGGAAATTCAAAACACCGCAAGCTTTGACGTGCCTATTGGTATCTGATGCTGCTAAATAATCTTACAGCACTTTTTATATACAATACTTCAGGTGAATGGTTTTTTCCGCATACGTTGGCAGTCGTTACGCTTGTGGTATTAATTCCCGGCATAGTGGCTGTTCGCTTCTTTAAGGGCTACAAATACTGGTTACCTGTGCATATGGTTAGTTTTGTTGTGAGCTATTATATGCTTATTGGCGGGGCAATCAATGAGGCATTTTTGCGTATTCCTTTCCTTATGCCATACAATAATCCTGATTCGTGGTTTGGCTTATCTCACTTTGGGGCTCAGTTTGTTTTTATTGGCTTGATTGTTTATTTTCTGAACAAATACAAACGGGGCGTGCAGCATAAGTAGGAATAGGATTTACTACATCGGGAAGTGAAAGTTTTGAATGAGTTACTTGTCTGGAATTAGATTCCTAAAATGAGTTAATTGCTACTAGATTATGCGTTCTATATTTGTGGCCCAATCCTAACTCATTTAGCATGAAAAAAATCCTTTTCGCCTGTTTAATTTCCTGCATCTATTTTCCGGTAATAAAAGCACAAGTAGTGTTTGAAAGTGTAACAAAAACTACTGTTTACGACTATTTAGACGAGATGGCCAATCTTAAACTTATAGAGCTAAATAGTTGCATTAAGCCCTACACTCGCCAGTTTATTGCCGAAAAATTGGTGGAAGTTGAAGCTAAGAAAGACAAGCTAAACAAGCGTCAGAAGGGCGAACTAACCTTCTTTATGCGGGATTATAGCAAGGAGTTAAAAATTAGTCCCCAACGATGGGATTGGCTTGGGCGAAAAGTATTGGGTAGAAACCGTGTTCCATTTTCACAGCGTGAAAAGCGGGTTGATTTAATCTATCATAAAGATTCTTTACTTACCTTTTCGCTTAACCCAATTTTGGGGGCAAACTTCTATTATAGCACCACAACCGGCCTCACTTATCAACGATGGAATGGTGCAGATATGTTTGCTTATGTAGGCAAGCATCTTGGTATTTACGCCAATTTACGCGATAATTATTTGAGTAGCGATATTGCAAGCCCCGGTTTTTTAAATCAGATTTCGGGAAGCCAGTTTAAATTCGCAACCATAGGCTTTACAAATCGTAATGCCCGTGAATATAGCGAAATGCGTGGCGGCTTAACTTACGGTTGGAAATGGGGACACTTAGGTATAATAAAGGAAAGCAATGTGTGGGGAAACAATTACAACGGCTCCAATATTTTAAGTAACCGTGGCCCATCGTATGCTCAGATTAAGTTAAACATTAAGCCTGCAAAATGGATTGAGTTTAACTATTTTCACGGTTGGTTATCCTCTAAAGTTGCCGATAGCAGTAGTACACAAAACTACGGAACAGGCATCTCCACCGTTTTTGTTCCAAAATATTTGGCCATGAATATGATTACTGTAAAGCCCTTTAAAACAGTTCATTTAAGCTTTGGAAATTCAATGGTTTATTCAAGAAATATTAATGCGGGATATTTAATTCCGTTTATGTTCTTTAAGGCTCTCGACTACACTTATTCCTCGCTCGGAAATTCAGCTTTATTTTTTGATATTAGTGTTCGCAGTATCCGCAAAGTGCATTTATACGCTTCAGCATATCTTGATGAATTATCTATAAGCCGTATGCGGGATAAAGAAAGGCATTCCAATTTTTGGAGTGGAAAAGCAGGAATACGGCTTTCAAACGTAATTCCAAACGTAACTATTACAGCCGAATACACCATAACAAACCCACTGGCTTACAAGCATTACAATCCCGAAACTACTTATGAAAATGCAGGTTTCAATATGGGACACTACCTCCGCGATAACGCTCAGGATGCTTATTTGCAGATTGCCTATAAGCCCCTTCCCCGTTTAAGTTTATCTGCCTTCTATAACTATGCTTCCAAAGGGCCTGATTATGTTGATAACCGTACCCTTAAAAACCCGGCAACAGGGCAGTATGCTGTGTGGGGCTTGAAGTTTCAGGAATCTTTAATTTGGGAAAGCACCACTATGGGGGGGCAAATAAGCTACGAGTTGCTGAACGATGTACATATAAGAGTAGGTGCTCAATATGCCAATGTTTGGGATCCATCGGGCAAATACACACCTAAAGCTTTTAGCGGAAAGCAACTAAGCACCAATTGCACACTTACTTGGGGATTTTAAGATTCAATTTTGGCTGAGAAAAAAACGATTGCCATCATTGGTGGTGGAGCTTCGGGTACGCTTTTAGCCATAAATTTACTGGAATCAAATTCAGAATTTTCAACGATAGTTCTGATTGAAAAGAGTAACGAAGCCGGGCGTGGTTTAGCATTTCAGGATAACGGACACGATTATTTGCTCAATGTGGTTGCAGGAAAGATGTCGGCCTATTCCGATAAGCCCTCACACTTTTTAGATTGGCTTTCTGAAAACAAAATCCCGGCTACCGAAAACACTTTCCTTCCCCGGCGGATATACGGGCAGTATCTTTCAGCCTTATTAAATGAATTTAAAAACCACTCTGTTTTTGTAAGGATTAAGGACGAAGCATTGGATATAGCAGTTTCTGAAAATGGAGATTTTGAAATAAAGTTAAGGCTCGGAAAAAGCATCAATGCTCAAAAAGTGGTGCTGGCTTTAGGGAATTGCCCTCCGCCACAACTTAGAGGTTTAGCTCCAATTTCTCAGCAATCTGAAAATTATATTAACGACCCTTGGAAAGCCAACCTATCGGCAATTTCAAAAGATAAAACAGTGCTAATCATTGGCACAGGACTTACCGCAGTAGATATTGTGTTGGGCTTAAAACAAAGCGGCCACACCGGAAAAATTACTTGTTTATCTACCCACGGCCACCTTCCTTTGGTGCATAATTTGAATCAGGAAGCAGCACAGTTGAATATAGACTGGAAAGGGACTTTGTCAGCCATTATCTCCACGGCCAAAGCAAATCTAAAAAGTGGGAATGAAATAATGAGTTCTATCCGGCCACAGAGTCAGGAAATCTGGATTGGCTTTAGTTTAGAAGAAAAGAAACGGTTTTTGCGTCATCTCAAACACCTGTGGGCAACCGACCGTCACCGTATGCCAAAAGAATCATCCGATAAGCTAAACAGTATGATTCAAGAAGGTCAGCTCACTGTTTTAGGTGGGAAAATAGATTCCATTAATTCTAAAAACAACGGTTTTGAGCTTAGCTATACCCAATACAAATCGAGTGAGTTAAAAACTATAGCTTGTGATTATCTCATCAATTGCACCGGCCCCGAAAGCAATATAGAAAGGGTAGATTCCGTATTAATTCATAATCTTTTGAAAAAGGATTTAATCAAAGCCGATGAACTGAAATTAGGTATTGATGCCTATCCCAATGGAAAAGTAAAGAATGAATTCCCCGCAGCTGAATTGTATGCAGTCGGCCCAATGCTTAGAGGTATTTTGTGGGAGATAACGGCAATACCTGAGATTCGGGATTTTGTGAGTAAGGGCTAATGCATCTTCTTTAAAAACTTCACTGTTTTTTGCATTTCGTTATACATGGTGATGTCTTCTTTTACGAAGGCTACCTCTTTTCGGTAAGTGGTAATGAACTTTTCCACTACGGGTGAAGATTTCTTGGGGCGTTGAAATTCCAAGGCTTGTGCGGCAGTGTATAGTTCTATGGCCAAAATACTGTAAATGTTCTCTACTACCCGGTAGCACTTGGTGGCAGCATTAGCTCCCATACTTACATGATCTTCTTGCCCGGCACTGCTGGTTATGCTATCAACCGAAGCGGGGGTGCTGAGTTGTTTGTTTTGGCTTACAATTCCGGCTGCGGTGTATTGGGGAATCATAAAACCCGAATTAAGCCCCGGATTAGCCACCAAAAATGGAGGTAAGCCTCTAAGCCCTGACACCAACTGATAGGTTCGGCGTTCGGAAATGTTTCCCAATTCGGAAAGTGCAATGGCTAAGAAATCCAATCCAAGGGCTAATGGTTGCCCGTGAAAGTTTCCGGCGGAAATAAGCAAATCGTCATCAGGGAAAAGGGTTGGGTTATCGGTTACGGAATTTATTTCGGTTTCAAAAACAGATTTAACATACTGAATAGTGTCATACGTTGCCCCATGCACCTGCGGAATGCATCGAAAGGAATAGGGATCTTGAACATGCTGTTTGGGATGGAATATTATTTCGCTACCTGCAAGATTTTCTCTCATTTGCCGGGCAGTTTCAATTTGCCCTGCGTGTGGACGCACTTCCTGAATTTTGGGATGGAAAGGTTCTATTCTTCCATCAAAAGCCTCTAAAGAAACCGAGGCTACGAGATTGGCCAAGCGGAATAATTTTTCCGAATGCGATACACTCCACACTCCATATGCCTGCATAAACTGCGTTCCGTTAAGCAATGCCAATCCTTCTTTTGAGGCTAATTCTACTTGCTTTAGTTTTAGTTTACGCAAAGCGGTTGAACCGGCTACTTTTTTTCCATCTAAATTTACTTCACCCAAACCAATTAACGGCAAACAAAGATGTGCAAGCGGAGATAAATCGCCGGAAGCACCCAAAGAACCTTGCTCATACACCACTGGGAATATTCCATTGTTGTAGAAATCTATCAATCGCTCTACGGTTTCGGGTTGAATCGCTGAATTGCCATAGCTCAACGATTTGGCTTTAAGCAACAGCATAAGTCTCACTATTTCGGTGGGGACTTCCGCACCCATTCCGCAGGCGTGGCTTTTAACGAGGTTTTCTTGCAGTTTCTTTAAATTATTTTTGGAGATTTTCTTTTTATACAAAGCCCCAAACCCGGTGTTTACTCCATAAATGGGACTATTGCTGGCCGCCAACTTCTTGTCGAGATAGCTGCGACAGTCGTTTATGCGTTTTACTCCATCGGCAGACAGGGTAAGCTTTTGGTGGGAATTAATGGCATCGGCCACCTCGTCTAGGGAATTTCTTACGGGCTTAATTGTGAATTCTTTCATGCTGAAACTTTGGGCAAAGGTGTGAAAAATAGGCTTTACAGAATTTTGAGTGAGAAAAGAAAATTGGAACACTAATGACGCAAATTGAGCAAATAATCACAAATTTTGAAAACAATTAAAATTTTTGTTTCTCAACATTATTTGATAATTCTACCTAAATTCACCATAGAGACACAGATAACACAAAGTGACAGAGAGTAAATTCCCTTTTCTCAGTGTTTCTCAATGTTCTCTGTGTCGACATGGTAAAATCTCGAAAATTTCTGCTTTACTTTGCAATTCAATTCCTACTCCCCTCTAACCCTTGCCAAGTCTTAATCTTAATCTGGTTTTACGCATTACATTTTCATTTTTCATTTCCTTAGTTTTAGGAATTAACTACGCTGAAGCACAAACCGTTTTACACAGCGTTTATCTTATTGGTGATGCCGGAAAAGATGAAGTGCCGGGTAGGGTATTGCAGATGCTTAAACAGGAACTTGATTCGGTTAAAACAGGTACAGTCATATTCTTAGGCGATAATATTTACCCTAAAGGATTAACCGATGAAAATGCTAAGAACCGGATGCTGGCTCAGCTTGTTTCGGTGAAAGATTTTAAGGGAAATGTGGTAGTTGTTCCCGGTAATCACGATTGGAAGCAAGGATTGTGGCAAGGCCCTCAAATATTGAAAAAGGAGGAAGAATTTGTGGAGCAATACTTAATAGCAAACTCCACAGCTGCCAATAAAGATGCAAGTACATTCTCACCGCAAAACGGATTGCCCGGCCCCGAAACTTTTCTGATAGCCAATAAAATCAGGCTTATTTGTATTGACACCCAATGGTGGTTGCAAAGCCAGTTTTTTCATCCTACGCCTAAGCCGAATGGTTTAAACCGACACCAAACCACTAAACTGTTTCAAGCCCGGTTAGACAGCCTGATGCAAGTAGCTAAAGCCAATAATGAACAGGTAGTAGTTGCGGCTCATCACCCTATGTTTACAATGGGACACCACGGGCGGCCTAAACAGCCGTTGCGTTTTTTGGTAAACTGGACTCCATTTCAGGTGTTCGGACTTGTTGGCCTAAATAGAATGCTTGTTCAGGATACGCACCAACCCCGCTACAAACGAATGAAGAAGCGAATTCTATCTGTATTGGATAATTACCCAAACACGCTGTATGTATCGGGTCACGACCACAATTTGCAGCATTTTATTCACAAAAAGAACCACTATTTAGTGAGTGGAGCCGGAAGTAAACTTTCAAGTATTGAACATGAAACTCCTGAAGCTAAACTTTTAAACGGCCTTGAAAACGGTTTTATGAAAGTGGAATTTCTCGAAAGCGGCCATTGCCAATTGAAGGTATGGGGAAGCAAATCGGGATGGGAGTTGTATAAGGTTGGTTTGTATTGAGGTTTGGCATGCAGATGGCCTTGATGTGGTAGTTTGACAAGATTGCTTCCTTGAAAAACCAAATGATATAAGCCTTTCGCCAAATATTCTTCAGATTTATAAACAGTTTATGCTTGCCGGTGTTGGGTTAAAACACTTAATCGGCTATGGCATTTTATCAATTAGTTTTTAAACAAAAATTACCCACATCTATCCCCACTATTTGGGAATTTATTTCATCACCCAATAATTTAAAGGAAATTACGCCCGAGCACATGGGCTTTGAGGTAACGAGCAATTCGGGAGCGGGAAAGATGTATCCAGGAATGATAATTACCTATAAAGTGAGTCCACTATTGGGTATTAAACTCAACTGGGTTACGGAAATTACGAATGTGAAGGAATTTGAATTCTTTGTGGATGAACAAAGAATAGGGCCATATTCTATGTGGCATCACCAGCATAAAATTGAAACCATTGACGGAGGTGTTTTAATGACCGATATTGTTAGTTATCAGCCTCCCTTTGGTGTTTTGGGAGTTTTGGCTAATCACTTATTTATTCAGAACCAACTAAAGCAAATATTTGATTTCCGCACCAATGCTTTGGAAAAGCGGTTTGGGAAATACCCCTCTTAAAACGAATAGATTTAGTTTGCCCAAACCACATAGGCGTTAAGCGAGGTGGCAATTATCATCCAAAGAAAGTAGGGTAATACCAACAATACGTTGTAATGGGTTTTCTGAATTCCTATAATCACATAATATCCAACAACGGCAAGCAGTAGCAGTATTTCAATCAGGGCTGTGGTGGGCAAATGAAGATAGAAAAACAGGGGATTCCATAAAACATTGAGTAACCACTGTATGCCAAATACAATCCAAAAACTTTTGCGTTCGGTTTCGGGGGTGAGGCTGATGAGGCGAGCTAGGAAGAAGCTAAAGCAAATCATGATGGATGACCAAGCCAAGCCAAACACATAGCCGGGAGGTGTCCAAGGTGCTTTATTTAGCTGCTGATACCATTCGCCGGTAACTTCTCCACCCATTAGTATGCTGCCAATGCCTAAGGCTGCAAAGTTTAAAAGCAGAAATAGGAGCGTGTTTTTGAAATATACCATACTTAGTTAACAAGTGAGCGGGGAAAAGGTTGTGGGGTAGTTAATCTAATAACAGAAATACTCGTTGAAAACGATTGGTAGCCCAGAAACCTCCTTTCAAAATACACCATAAGGATGAACCCCATAATTGGGAAGGGGAATAAATTTTGAAATGAATGTAGGGGTGAAATTTTTTGCCCCAACCATTACTTATTAAAAAATTGTTTCCTTTGTGGTGAATGCCAACCTTTCATGCCTTTTAATCGCGAAATACACAATCATAGGTCAATCCGATTAAAGGGGTACGATTATTCCGGGGAAGGTTTGTATTTTGTAACGATATGTTGCCACAACCGTGAATGTTTGTTTGGGGAAATTTTGTATGGGGAAATGGTATTAAACGACGCAGGGAAGATTGCAGATGGATGCTGGTTAGAAATACCAAACCATTTTCCCAATGCAGTTTTACACGAATATATTGTAATGCCCAATCACGTTCACGGTATCATTGAATTGAAAACGGATAACGCTGCCGTGGCCGCGGTATGGGCGAAAAATTTTTCGCCCGCCGATAATGATGATGTACAAACCGGAGGGGCGAAAAATTTTTTGCCCCTACAACAAACCCCAAAAACCAATGAATGGGCGAAAAATTTTTCGCCCATTCATGAATCGCCCCCACAAATCGTTTGGCAACGCAATTACCATTGCCCGTCCCGCCTAAAGCGGGAAACACATCATCCGCAATGAACAATCGTATCAACGCATTGCAGACTATATCGTAAACAATCCGGCGAAATGTGCCGATGATAAATTTTATATGAAATGAAAGGCGTAGAGGCGAAAAATATTACGCCCTTGTAAATTCCCAATATTCATTGTTCATTGAAAGAATAAGTGTTTCCTTTGCATTGAAAGCAGGGGAAATTTTATTAGGGGATGGCGGGAAACCGCTGACCCAACTGCCAAGGCCTCCGCTTTTGTTTTTGCTACTGGGGGATAAATCTTTATTTGTTATTCGTTAATAATTAAAGGGGATTTTTGTTTCCTTTGTAAAATCAAACAATAATTGTTCAAACAAAGTCTGTAGTTGCGAATGCCAACGAAATTTTTTACAAACCAAAACGACAACAGTTTACTAAAAAAGTTTGATAGAGTGTTCACACACAGTGAAAGCATTAGACACTTTGATGCGTTGATTGGCTATTTCAGAACATCTGGATATTTTAAGGTAAGGGCATTCCTTGTTAAGATTCCAAGAATCAGAATTCTTGTTGGAATCAATGTAGATATGCTCATAAAAAAATATCACGAAAAAGAAAACAGAAAAGCCTTAAGCAAGCCACGCAGCTCGAACTCGTTTGTAACCTACCGTGTACCCACATCTTTTAATATTTCGTCCCTACGCGACTTTAAGAATCAAGGTGATATGTATCTCTACCAATATAACATCCCTAAAGGGATTTAAAAGCCCCATCGGGGCGAGATATTGGTAGAAAATAATGACAACAGGTAATTCTAAAGTCCCTTTAGGGACGAGATATTGGTTTTTATATCAATACAATAAGGAATAGATATTTCTCAAAAGATGTGGGTACACTATAGGTTTGAAACGAGTTTGGTTGAATACCGCGTTTGTAACGCCACAAACAAACAAAAATTCTCTAATAAATTGCACCCGCTCTGCTTGGTATCCAAGACCACCTTCCGCTATGGCAGAAGGTCGCCGTCAGGCCAGCATAAAACCCTTCCATTAACTACGCCATTTATGGCGTAGCAAAAAACAAATCCCACTCACGGGCTTTAGCCCCAACTATCATCGGGGGCTAAAGCCCGCAACATTTTAGGGTTACCAAGTTCCCGCCCTAAAGGACGGTGTTAATGGTCTTCCTCAGCTAAGCCTAGCCGCTGGATCCGCTTGGTATTCAAGGCCATCTTCCGCTATGGCAGAAGGTCACGGTCTGGCCTGCATTCAATTCATTTCTTCATAAGTAAATGCAGATTTCTCTGATTTGCTTATTGCCCATTCACTTTTTGCACTTTGCAATCAATTCTCTCCGCAATTCTAATCAAAAACGGCCACAATTATTCCTTCAGTTGCTGAACCAAAATTGCGTACATACTGGGTTCGTCCATTGAATTCCAATTTAGTTTTGTTTTGTGTTCCGCCCGGGAAGAACATGTCAATTTTCTTCAAAAAAGTATTCAAACCAATACTCGAAATGGTGCTTAGGTCGCTTTGTCCGTTATTGTTATTGTCGTAAAGAAAAAAGGCAATATTGGTCTCACTTCCCGGGCTGAGTGCCTGGGTAGAAAGTTCGCTGCCTGCCACCACGAAGTTGTCACGCCCGGCCACCACAGCCTGGTTTGCGGCAAATACTGAAACCACAGCCTGGTTATTATTGGTAGGAAATTGCCCTAGTGCAAACCCGGCAACCGAAAACTGAGAAGGCAACATACGCAAATAAACCAAAGGGTTATCTCGAATAAAAGGTTCACGATAATAGTGGATGGTGCGTTCGCCCGATTTTGAAATCTCAAATTCATAATAGGTATTTTCCTTTGCTGAAAATGGCCCCCAATTCCCCTTCGAATCAGTGACGAACGAAACAGTTGGGGAGGCTGTGGTTCGGCTGCCATCGGCTTGGTTCAATTCAAAAACCTTAATCGTTCCGGAGCTTACGGCACTGTTTTCACCCAACACCACCGCTCTGCCTTTTATTTCATGTGTAGTGCCCGGTAATAAGGCTGTTGTAGTAGGATTTTGGTCACCATTAAAGAAGGTATACATGACCTCAAATGTTTGTGCCGAGGTGGCCACTTGATAATGATCTAGCCCGGAAAACTTCACATTGCCTGCCCCCGGAATATCGGCGGCACTAGTAGCCACTTGGTCATCGGTAGAATAAATATTCAGAGTTGGAATTTCACCATTCGGGCCGGCCGGGGCAGCCTGTGCACCACTGCCGATGTGCACATAATGGGCCACCTTGGCAGCATAACTTGCATTGGAAAGGTAGGAATAACCTGTTCCTCCCCCGGCAGAATGACCTACTAAATTCACTTTACCGGCACCCGTAATCGCCAAAACGGAATCAATAAAAGCATCAAGCAATTGGTTAGTGTTTCCGCCTCCACCGCCAAAGCTATTCAAGGTGTTCCAATCAAAAACCCAAATTCGGTTGGTACAATAATTATTTTCCTGAAAACGCATTACCTGGTTTACCCAAGTATCGCCACTAGCCAAAAGCCCATGCATCATCACTACAGGAGTAACCGTGTCGTTACAACCTTGTGGCTGCGGAGGTGGCGTAGTCTTGGTGGTATCCTTTTGCGAAAGGGTAATATCATTTAGCAGCAATAAATCGGGGTCGTGTTTGCATGCCGCAAGCACAAAAATGGAAAGACCGAAAAAGAAACCTCTTTTCATATTCATATTCGTTTAGATAGATTTAGACAGCTTTTTGTTAAATTGGTTCAGCAAATGTATAAGAATTTATAATAATGAATTCCCCGTTGTGCCAAGTTCACATCAGAGGGAGCTCTCGTGGCTAGGTGTAAGATAAAGTGTTTTGCCAATTTTAGCATTTCGATTTGTATACATTTTTCTAAAGGGCAGTATTTAGCTCTATAATCAAAATCTTAATTTATCTTTCTAAAACCATTACCCTTGTAGGTTGTTAAACTAAGCATTCCCCAACACTAATTTATGCACAAACCCTATCATTTCAAGGCTTCGGGCAAGGTAGCCCCGAACCGCATTGTCCTTGCTCCAATGACCAATATGCAAAGCCACGCCGATGGCACCCTGAGCGAAGACGAGTATCGCTGGCTTATGCGTAGGGCCAAGGAAGGTTTCGGAATCATTTTCACGTGTGCGGCTCATGTTTCCTTAGATGGTCAAGGTTGGAAAGGCGAATTGGGCATATTTGACGATAAGCATATTGCCGGGCTAAGCAGGCTTACAGCCGATATCAGGAAAGAAGGCAGCCTCAGCTTTATGCAAATTTTTCATGGCGGAGCTCGCAGCCCCGAAGAAGTTACGGGCCGCCAACCCTGGAGTGCCAGTGCCCACACAATGACTATTTCTAAAACTCCGGTAGAAGTGAGGGAGGGAACCGTGGATGAAATTCTGGCCACCATAGAAGCCTTTGTGGCGGCTGCTCACCGGGCCCACAAAGCAGGGTTCGATGGGGTGGAACTGCATGGTGCACACGGCTACTTGCTCCATCAGTTCATCAGCACGTTTACCAACCGTAGAAACGACGAATGGGGCGGTAGTTTTGAAAATCGCAGCCGTTTGGTCAGAACAATTCTGCAACGCACCAAGGCAGAACTTCCTGCAACGTTTATGGTGGGCGTGCGGCTTTCGCCCGAAGACAAACTCACGTTCAAAGGAATAGATTTTGACGAAAGCCTTGAATTAGCCGCCTTGCTTGCTGCCGATGGTGCTGATTTTATCCATGTTTCGCCTTGGGATGCTTTCAAAAAGCCTGAAAAATATCCCGATTCCAACAAGGCTCTGATTACCTATTTTCGTGAAAAGCTACCCGAGCATGTTCCTATAATGGTGGCCGGAAATATTTGGAGCAGTGCAGATGGTCAAAAAGCCTTGGACCTCGGCACCGATTTTATTGCTTTGGGAAAAGTAGGCATTGCCATTCCGGATTGGCCCACCTTGTCTAAAAACCCTGATTTCGACCCGCCCCGCCCACCTTACACCGTGGACCGCCTCAAAGCTGCCGACTTAAGCGATACTTTTGTAGGCTACATGAAAAAATGGCCCGGTTTTGTGGTTGCAGACTAGTTTGCTTTCGCTGGGTGTAGTAGTTTGCTTTCGCGGTTGGCTGGGCGTAGGGTCTCCCTAAGTCCGTTACTCCTAGGCCTCCGGCCTGCATTTCTATTACGGCCCTTACTATTAATTAACAATTAATTTCCCAAAACCGACTACTTCCTTGTTCTCGATACTGACTTTGTAAGAATAAATGCCATAAGGAAGATTAAGGTCTAGTGAGGTAATTTTTGAGGTTAATGATTGTTGATGAATTATTTGACCCAAGGCATCATAAATAAATAGAACTCCATTTTCCCATTGGTCATCTGAAACTTCAAGGGTGGTTGAATTTCGGAAAGGATTGGGATATATTTTCACTTTTACGGCATCGTTTCTTCCTATTACGACTTGGTTAACTCCCACATTCATACTATTTAATTTCAGGATACATCCTGAAGCACCAACTGCATAACCTGTTTGGTTAGGCGTGAAACAAAGGCCAAAAAGATCATGGCCTTCATTAGCATTTTGAAAAGCCCAAGAAGCCCCTCCATTCGTAGTGGTTAGAATAGTGCTTATAATACTGTGAGCACCCACACTATACCCAACGCTATCATTAACAAAATGTACTGCTCTCAAATCATAGCTTGTGGTTGAATTCTGTGGTGTCCAAGTACTTCCTCCATTTGTTGTTTTCATAATTTCACCGTAAGAACCCACTACAAAACCTACTGTATCATTAATGAAATCTATTCCAAATAAATCTTCACCTGTACCGGAACTTAAATTTACCCATGTATTTCCCGTATCAATTGTTTTAAAAATAGCACCTGAATTCCCTGAAACATATCCCATGCTATCATTGACAAAAGAAATCGCACGTTTGTAGCTCCCTCCAGGTGAAACCAACCAAGATGCTGCACTGTCTAATG
>CANJNG010000101.1 GCA_947475205.1 Bacteroidota bacterium | reverse complement strand
GACGATTTTGCTCTTGCAATAAAAGCACTTTTTTGTCCATTTGTGTTTTTTGTCGCAAAGCTAAGCCCACAAAGGAATACAGAGATTTTGACCTCCACTTTTGTCCATTAACCCGCAAAATCATATCCTTAAGGTTTTTTTTAAGGCTTGAATCAACTTTTTGACTCTAACTGCCTTCTTTTGAAGAATTCAAGAATTTTGCTTATAATTGGTTATTAGCAGATTATTAGTATAAGTCAGAATTTTTACTATACATTGTAAATTTAATTGACTGTAAACTATGTTTTTAGGTATAATATAACATGGTGTTTAAATCTTTTTCCATACACCGTACCTAAATATTTACATAAGTTTGCACCCTGTTAAAACCTTTAATTTTTTATTTTCAATGGCATCAAAACTAATGGAACAGCGGGAAGACAAGTTCTTCGCCGATGTTCTAAACTATTTCGAAAAGGCAGCCAAATTTGTGGATATGCCCGAGGGGATTCTTGACCAGATTAAATTCTGCAATAGTGTTTATCGCATTAAGTATCCCATCAAAACCAAGGACGGCTTTAAGGTAATTGAGGCTTACCGTGTAGAACATAGCCACCACAAATTGCCTACTAAGGGCGGTATTCGGTACAGCGAACATGTTAATCAGGACGAAGTGATGGCATTGGCTGCACTAATGACCTATAAATGTGCAATTGTGGATGTGCCGTTTGGTGGAGCAAAGGGTGGAATAAAAATAAACCCTAAAGATTTCAGTGAAGATGAAATGGAACGTATCACACGTCGCTACACCAGCGAATTGATAAAGAAAAACTTCATCGGCCCTGCAATTGATGTTCCTGCTCCCGATTATGGTTCGGGCGAGCGTGAAATGGCTTGGATTGTGGATACATACACTACATTTAACCCTACTGAGTTGAATGCTGCAGGATGCGTGACGGGAAAGCCAATTTCTCAAGGCGGAATAAGTGGTCGTCGTGAAGCTACCGGTTTAGGGGTATTTTACGGAGTGCGTGAAGCATTAAATCACGCCGAGGATGCTAAGAAATGGGGATTAAAGCCTGGTATTAAGGATAAAACAGTGGTTGTGCAGGGAATGGGTAATGTAGGCTACCACACAGCTAAATTCTTTTACGAAGGGGGAGCAAAAATTATTGCTTTGGCCGAATATGAAGGGGCTATATACAATCCAAAGGGATTAGACCCTGATGCAGTTTTGGCGTATCGTCAGAAGAATAAAACTCTATTGGGCTTCCCGGGTGCAACTGATTTAAAAAGTACGGGAGAGGCCTTAGAATTAGAATGTGACATTTTGATTCCGGCAGCATTGGAAAACCAAATTCATTCTCAAAACGCAAAGAATATTAAGGCAAAAATTATTGGTGAAGCAGCAAATGGCCCGGTTACCCCTGAAGCCGAAGTGGTTTTACTTAAAAAAGGAATTTATATAATTCCCGATATTTATTTGAATGCAGGTGGTGTTACCGTTTCCTATTTTGAATGGTTGAAAAATATGAGCCACGTTCGTTTTGGCCGAATGACCAAACGTTTCGATGAAAATATGAACCATTCTTTAATGGAATCGATTGAATCGCTTACCGGAAAGAAATTCACCAAGCAGCAACATACCGATTTAGAACGTGGTGCTGAGGAGCGTGATTTGGTATATAGTGGTTTGGAAGAAACTATGATTAACGCTTACCATCAGATTCGGGAAATTTTGCACAATACAGAAGGTGTTAATGATTTACGCACCGCTGCGTTTGTGTGTGCCATTCGTAAAGTAGCTGTTTCCTACGAAAACTTAGGTATTTTCCCATAGACAATTAGTATTTTTCATCTGTTTTGAATTTCAAATCGGATGAGATTTAAAGGAGAGAATTCTTTTGGCAAACGCCGAAATGAAATCTCTCCTTTTTTTATGTAATACTGATGTTAAAAAGTTGAAGTATATTGTTATTTATAACTGCATTCTAAATTTAGTTTTGCAAACTAAAATGGAGATTCTAAACCATAGTTAATTCTATAAGTCTTATGAATCATCTTGAAAATTATTGTTAGCTGTGAAACTTTCCTTGCCTATAATTCTTCTTTTGATTTCAACGAAGTTAATGGCTCAAATTACCAATAAGGGATTTGAATCATGGGAAAGTTGCGGAAATTCTTTAATTCCAGCAGGTTGGGGTTCAACAAATATTTTTAATACTGACAGTTTTCATTCCCTTACACCCGTTTCAGATTCATACCCGTCCGGCGAAGGACAATATGCAGTAAGATTGGAAAACAGAATCTCCTTATTACCCAATTATGGAGCATTGGGGATTATGATTTCGGGCGAACTTGAAAATCCATACCCCAGTTTTCAGGTTATAGGCCACCCAATGAGTATGTCGGGGTACTTTAAATTTATTCCACAAAACAACGATACATTGCACATAAACATAAAGCTATTCTACGAAGGAATTCCAGTAGCTTCGGGTGAAGTAAACATAACGGACACCGTTTTAGCTTGGGACACTTTTAAAGTGGATTTACCACTCTATGAAATAGCTGACAGTGGTCAAATAATTATTGCTACCTATTTTGCCAACGGTCCGCAAACGCTTTTTTATCCACATGGAAATTCAGTAGCTTATCTTGATAACTTAAGTTTAGATACAGATGTGCTTACAGATGTTTCAACGAATAGTGAAATTGAAAATATTGCCGTCTTTCCCAATCCGGCAAATACTGAAATTTCGATAATCTTTCAAGAGCAATTTCAAAACTGCAAACAGCTAACTATCCTTAGCCATATAGGACAAATTGTATTGTTTGAGGACGTTTTAGAAAATATGGCGAAAACTAAAATTGATGTTTCTGAATTTGAAACAGGACTCTATTGGCTTTATGTTACCGATAATGAAGGGATAAAGTACAGTAAGAAGTTGCTTATCACGAAGTGATTAACCATTCAGAAAATCCATCACTTCTGAATTGTATTCAAACCCTAATTCCTTTGCTTTTTCGAGGTCGGCAATAGCGTTTGATATATCCCTGTTTTTGTATTTCACTAATCCACGTGCAAAAAATGCACCCGGATTCTTGGGGTTTTGCGAAATGTAGGTGTCGACCTCAGAAATAGCGAACTTTACTTGCCCAAGTTTAATACGGGCAGCCCCTAAAAACAAATAAGCCTCCGGATGTGCAGGGTCGGCTTCAATTATTGCTTTTAAAGACGCGATACATTCGCTAAACTTTTCTTTTTGGAACAAAACTACCGCTTTGCCCAGCATTGCTCCTGAATTTGATTCTGAATAAGTTAATGCTAAATTAAAATCAAGAATTGAAGCATCAAGCATCGAAAGTTTTTGCTTTGTCCAAGCCCGAAGAATCAGAGCTTCGGTCATGGCAGGATTAAAATCCAAGGCATTGTTAAAAGCCATCAAAGCAGAAATGTAGTCTTTCTTCTGCATTTTTTCATAGCCACGATAATAATAGCCGTTAGCAATTTCAGATGTGCTCGAAACTATTTTAACATCAAAGGGCAGCTTAATTTCTTCAGCCGAGGCCGAACTAATACCAACCATTCCGGCTAAGAGGCTTATCCGAAATTTGTTTTTTAAACTACTTTGAACAGGTAAACCTGAAATCATATTTTTGTTTTTGAACTGATGTGTCGGTATTGCAGAATTCTTGGGTTTCTGAATATCGACAAACTACCAATTGGGGATTCCAACGGGTATAGTTCAAAAAAAGTTCTATGAATTAGGAATTAATTCGGATGTTGGGCTTTCCAAACGCTGTATTGGCTTTGAACATACATCGTTCCTACTTTTTCTTTGTTGTAGAATTTCTGGCTGAAACTGCGATGCAATTTATCAAATGCTCTGTCTTCCGGATAGGCTAAAGTATTTGATTCGCCCAAGCTCCAAAAGGTTAAATCAATGCATCTGCGTCCTCCTGGGGTAGGGATTACATATTTATGCAAATCAGCTGGAAGTGCGTCTATTTCGGGTTCGGTGAGATAAATGAGTCCGAGTTTGGTTTTGCCGGAATACAAATCGAAACTGAAAAAGGAATCCCATTTACCAAAAGCAAATAGGATGGGAAAAAATCCAAATACAACCAATATAAATAGCTTATACTGAGTAGGGATGGATGGTTTCCATTGGCTAAGAATTTTTCCATCAAAATTCCAAAACAGCAAAAACGAAAAGGTAGCCATAAATACATTCCAAGGCCATGTAATTAAATTCCAGAAGTGGCCAAACGGTCCTATGCAGGTGAGTATAAACAAGTGGATGGCTATTACGATTACTACACCCACCCTGCGTGCTTGCGGAAACAATAAGCACAGCCCGCCAATGAGTTCAGTAATGGCCATAAACATTCCAACCCAAGATGGTGCTGTGCCTAAGCCTAAAGCGTTTGTGATTGGCAAAACAAACCACGGAATCACCATATCGTAAAAGGAACCGTTTAGTTTATAAAATCCGCTCCAGAAATAGCAAAACACAAAGAATAACCTGATGCCATTCAGCATTTCATCGGCAGAGGGTTTATCTTCTTTAGCTAAATAATATTCCACAAACCCTAAGCCGGCCAGCATAATGGTGAACTGGGTATAATATACCTGAATGCGGCTGTAATCAAACAAGGAATACGACCAAAAGAGTAAGCAAAAGGCGAGAATTGGTCGTGCGGCATCTTTTATAACAAGGGTAGTAAGCAGAAGGCCGATTAGTATGGCATAAATCGCTGTGCATGAAAAATCAGGTAGAACAGGAAAGCTGTAGAAAACAGGTGCGATTGGAAATTCGCGATAAGGTAGCCACACTTTTGCGGCCATAATCATCTGTACCAATATCACGGTAGCCGTTAGTCGTCGGATTAATGTGTAGTTTGGTGAAATGCTCATCATTTAAAATTTGAACACAAATGTAACCGAATGTGGATAGATAAAAGCGAAATAGAGTAATTGTTGATTAAGAGTAAGGGCAAACGTTCATTTTTTCATTATTGACCTACTTTTGCGGCGATGCGTAAATTTGATATTCTAAAAAATGTAGAGATTTCGGCTTTTGCTGCCGAAGGTAAATCCATAGCCAAAGTGGATGGCTTTGTTTTCTTTTTAGATAATGCTGTTCCGGGCGATGTGGCTGATATTCAGATTATACGCTTGAAAAAGAATTTTGGTGAAGCAAAAGCCCTAACTATTAATCAGCTGTCCCCCCTTCGCGAAACTCCAAAGTGTGAGCATTTTGGTGTTTGTGGCGGCTGTAAGTGGCAGCATTTATCCTACACAAACCAACTTCAGTTTAAGCAGCAGCAGGTAATTGATGCTTTTACCAAAATCGGGAAAATCGACTTTCCCGAACCTTTGGCCATTGTTGGTTCTTCACAAATATATAAATACCGCAACCGATTAGATTTCACATTCAGTAATAGCCGTTGGCTCACCGATGCGGAAATTAAAGACCTTGCTACTGTTTATGACCGAAATGCATTGGGATTCCATGTTCCGGGGAGGTTTGATAAGATTGTAGAAGTAAATCACTGCCATTTGCAAGGAGGGAAATCGAACGAAATACGACTATTTGCCGGGGCGTTTGCTCGTGAACATAAAGCTGAGTTTTATGATTTTAGAGAACAGGTAGGATTGCTGCGTCAGTTAGTAATTCGAACTACATCAACCGGGCAGGTTATGGTAATTGTGTGGTTTTGCAAGGAAGACGATTTTAATGAAATGCTACTTTCTGCCCTAAAGGTCAAGTTTCCTGAAATTACCTCACTAAATTATATAATTGATAATAAACGCAACGATTCTATGAACGATGTTGTGGTGCATCCATATTCGGGCATACCCTATATAGTGGAAGAAATGGAGGATTTGAAGTTCAGAATCGGGCCTAAGAGTTTTTATCAAACCAACAGTAGCCAGGCTTATGAATTATACAAGGTTACTCGGGATTTTGCCGGATTAACAGGCTCTGAGAATGTTTACGACCTTTATACAGGAACAGGCACTATTGCTTTATTTGTGGCTAAAATGGCTGCAAAAGTAGTAGGTGTTGAATATGTGGAAGAAGCAATTGCCGATGCCAAACTCAATGCAAAAGAAAACAAAATCAATAATGCTAAGTTTTTTGCAGGCGATATTAAAGATGTGATGAACGATGACTTTGTTGCCCGACATGGTAAACCAGACGTAATCATCACCGATCCTCCACGAGTAGGTATGCATGAAGATGTGGTGCAAAAAATCATTGAGTTTTCACCTGCTAAAATTGTATATGTTTCCTGTAATCCTGCTACACAGGCTCGCGATTTGGCTTGGATGAACGAAACCTATAAAGTTAGCCGTGTGCAAACTGTAGATATGTTTCCACACACCCATCATGTTGAAAACGTAGTTTTATTAGAAAGAAGATAGAATTTATGCTTCATTTCAAAAAGTATGGTTCGGGGCCAAAAGCAATTCTAGCTTTTCATGGCTTTGGAGGCAACCACACTGACTGGGAAGTTTTTCTTCCTGCATTAGAAGGCGAATACACGCTTTACAGTTTTGACCTATGGCATCACGGTAAAAGCGATTACCAAGGGAAACCTATTGAAAAAATAGATTTCGAAAATTTAATAAATACCTTTTGTGCTGAGAATAAAATATATCGATTTTCGCTATTTGGTTATAGCTTAGGTGGAAGAATTTGCCTTCAAATAATTGAAATATTTCCTGGAAAGATTGATACTATTTGGCTTTTTGCTCCTGATGGATTGCATAGAAATATCCTTTATCGGTTTGCAACCCGCACAATAGTTGGGAATATTCTTTTCAAAAATATTATTGATAATCCAAGTTTCTTTTTCAATGCCACAGCATTCTTTTCCAAATTAGGAATTGTTCATGCAAAGATAAATACCTTTATTCATGTTCAATTAGGCACCAAGGAAAACCGCAATAGAGTGTATAGAAGTTGGCGAACTACGTCAAGATTGTGGCCCGATTTGAAGATTTTAGCTGAAAATATCGACCGTTACAAACTTGATTTCACTATTTTTATGGGCAAACATGATAAATTAGTGCAAACAAAGTGGGCTAAAAATTTAACTCGATTAATGCTCACAAATTCAGCTACAGTGCGAGTTTTAGATGCTGGACACAATCTTCAAACTGAGAAATCGAGGATAGAAGTTTGGGGTAAATAAAAATAATTTCACTTGCTGTGTTTTCGTTCTGTTTTAATTTTATTTTTGCACCCCTTTTAAAGCAAGGAGATTCCGTAGCTCAGCTGGTAGAGCATTACACTTTTAATGTAGTGGTCCTGGGTTCGAATCCCAGCGGGATCACAAAAAGAAAGTCCTTTTAAAAGAAGGCAAATTATTGGAAGCTCTAAAGCCCACGTCAGACGTTGGTTTTGGAGCTTCTTTCTTTTAGAGGATTCGCTAGGAAAAACGTCACCAAAATGGGATTGCATCGTCAGGAATTATCTTTTACAGTATTAACCATTTATGGCAAAGCTCTCACAGTTTCCTTATAGAACAATTATTTTAGCTGTAATCTTGCAATCTCAAATTTCCCCTTGAATCCCTCTGAACTTAACCATCCCATTTTCCAACGTATTTCTGAGTCAGCTGCCGAGCAAGGGGTGGAAGCCTTTGTAATAGGCGGTTTTGTTCGTGATATTTTTTTAGTTCGTCCGTCGAAAGATGTGGATATAGTTTGCACAGGTTCGGGAATTGACTTAGCCGAAAGGGTAGCCGAAAAATCCGGAAGAAAAGGAAAGGTGGCTGTTTTTAAGAATTTCGGAACAGCTCAACTTCTGTTGCCCGAATTGGAAATTGAATTTGTGGGTGCCCGTAAGGAATCTTATCGATTAGATAGTCGCAAACCCATTGTAGAAGAGGGTACCCTTGAAGACGACCAAAATCGCCGCGATTTCACCATCAACGTCATGGCACTTTCTCTTCAAAAAGAAACTTTCGGAAAATTGATAGACCCTTTCGGCGGGGTTTCTGATCTTGAAAACAGAATTATCCGAACACCGCTAAACCCCGATATTACTTACTCCGATGACCCTTTGCGGATGATGCGGGCAATACGGTTTGCTTCCCAACTCAATTTTAATATCGAAGCCGAATCCTTTGAGTCTATTAAGCGAAATGCTTACCGTATAGAAATAGTGTCCAAGGAACGCATTGCCGATGAACTAAACAAAATCATCCTTTCGCCCATTCCTTCTCGGGGTTTTAATTTGCTTTTTGATAGCGGTTTGCTCAAACTCATTTTCCCTGAAATGGCTAACCTTTATGGCGTGGAGTACCGAAACGGGAAAGGCCACAAGGATAATTTTTACCACACCCTGCAAGTGCTCGATAATCTTTCGCTAAATACCGATGATTTATGGTTGAGATGGTCTGCCATTTTACACGATATAGCTAAACCGGCCACCAAACGCTTTGAGCCCCAAGGCTGGACTTTCCATGGTCACGAAGACCGAGGAGCGAAGATGGTACCGGGGATTTTCACCCGCCTCAAACTTCCGCTTAACGAAAAGATGAAATATGTGCAGAAGTTGGTTATGCTACATCTGCGTCCCATTGTGCTTTCCAAGGAAATTGTTACCGACTCGGCGGTGCGGCGTTTGCTTTTCGAGGCTGGCGAAGAAATTGATGATTTAATGATGCTTTGCGAAGCGGATATTACCTCTAAAAACGAAATTAAGGTTAAGAAATACTTAACCAATTTTCAAATAGTACGCCAAAAGCTTAAGGAAGTTGAAGAGCAGGACAAGGTTCGAAACTGGCAGCCGCCTGTTACCGGTGAAGATATTATGGAATATTTTCAGATTCAACCAAGCCGCTCAATTGGTATTATCAAAACGGCAATCAGGGAAGCTATTTTAGATGGTAAAATTCCAAATGAACGTGAGCCTGCTTTTCAATTTATGATTGAAGAAGCCCGCAAACTGGGAATAGAGAAGTGAGTTTTTGATTGTCCTACACAATCATCTTCACCGCTTTCTCAATAAGAGTAAACCTTGCCGGGGTGCTGCCCAAATCTTCGCCATCTGCTTCTAAAAGCACCTGGGGTGTTGAACTGAATTTTACCTCGCGAGCTTGATGGGTATTAATTTTTTTATGTTTAACAAAAGCCCCTGTTGGCAAGTGAGGTAGATTTGAAATTAATTCCCATTTAGTCATATCCGTATATGCCGTTACATCAAGCAAACCATCGTCAGGCTTGGCATTAGGACATTGTTTTACGCCATCGCCATTGAAGCAATTTATCCCCACACAAAAATTAAACATTGGGCTAATTATCTCCTTTCCATCCACCTCATAGTTTACTTGTGTGTTTTCATAAGAGAAAAGGTTTTTTAAAATAGTTTTCAAATAAAAGAATTTTCCTCCATCGCCATTGGCCTTACCTATATTGGTTTGAAGTGTAACAAAGGCATCGTAGCAAAGTCCGGCAATATTTATAAAGTATCTCGTTTCTGGTCCATTCTTTCCCTGGAATTCAGCTACTCCTATATCGTGCAGGATGGTTTTTCCGGCTGCAATTCGTTCCACTGCACCTTTAAAATTGGTAGGATAATTAAAAGATTTAGCCCAATCATTTCCAGTGCCCACCGGGATAGCCCCAATGGTAATTTTATCTACAGACTTAGCCCGCATCACTCCATTAGCCACTTCATGAAGTGTGCCATCTCCTCCGGCAGAAATCAAATGGGTGAAACCATCATTAACGGCCTTTTCAGCTATTGCCATGGCCTCACCGGCAAACTTTGTAGAATGCCATTCAAAATCAATATTATTTTGTTGAAGTAATTTCTCAATCTCAGCTCTGCTCTTCTCCAACTTGCCTCGACCACTTTTAGGGTTGGCAATCAAAAACCATTTATTTTTCATTGTACGATTTGGCCAAAGAAAATGAATAATCTATTCCAATTTACAAAAATCGGCTAAATAAAATTTAAATCACTGCTTAACGGTAAACCAACCGTGTGTAATCTCCAGTTCCGAAAACAGTTTGAGCTGCTTCGTTTAGTCTGTCGGCATTAAGTACTGAAATATCTCGGAGGCTTTTCTCTAAAGGGTTAGGCTCATTGAACAACATTACACTTTTGGCATTGGCCAACATTCGATTTTGCACGTTTTGCTGCGATAAAGCCAATTGTCCTTTTAGCTGCACTTTGGCTTGTTCGGTTTGCTTTGCAGTTAGCGGATTCTTTACAAAATTATCTAATTCCTTTAAAGCCAAGCTTAAGGTACGTTCGTAGTTTTTGGCGTCTGTTCCAAAATAAATATTGAAAACACCGGAATCGGTATAAGCGTGAAATCCACTATCAATAGTGTAGCAAAAGCCATACTTCTCTCGGATATTGAGATTGAGTCGGCTATTCATTCCGGGGCCACCCAAAATGTTGTTCACTAAAGTAAAAGCTAACCGCAAAGGATGATTTATATCGAAAGCTGTTTTCCCAAATGCACAATGCACCTGATTGAGTTTTTTATCCCTTATTTCGTTTAAAGACGGAACTAAATCGGGCTTCTTCCTACTTTCATTACCTCCTCCAAACGTTGCTGATGCAAAGAGTTTTTCCAGTGTTGCTTTTACTTTTTCAGGTTTCAAAGAACCTACATAGCTGATTACAATGTTGGCGTTGGAATAGGTGCGGTCAATAAACTCCAGAATGTTTTTGTGGGTGAAGGAACGCACACTTTCCTCCGTCCCCAAAATATTTCTCCCCAAAGAATGATTGGGGAAAATCAAATCGTCGAAACCATCCATAATATCTTCTGAGGGGCTATCGCGATACATATTTATTTCATCGGTAATTACGTCCTTTTCCTTCGCCATTTCCTTTTCGGGAAACTGGCTATTGAGCAGCAAATCGGCAAGTAAATCGGCCGCCCGGGGAAAGAATTCGGAAAGAAATGAACTGTAAAGCACCGTTTCTTCCTTGGTGGTATAGGCATTTAATTCCCCGCCAACACTATCCATTCGGCTAAGAATATAAACAGGTTTGCGTTTTTTAGTTCCTTTAAAAATTCCGTGCTCTATAAAATGAGCTAAACCATTTTCGGGCAATAACTCATCGCGGCTTCCTGCTTTTATCATTATTCCCAAATGCGATACTTCGCCGGGTGCCGGGTGGTAAATTAAGCGTATCTGGTTAGAAAAGGTGAAAAGCATACTTGAAATTCTGTATAAAACGTATTACTTAAATCCCACTAAACATACCCGCTTCTATCCAAAAACAAATCATTGTTTCGCCAGTCTTTATCCACCTTTACTATCAGTTCTAAATACACTTTCTTTTGGATGAATTCTTCGATATCCTTGCGTGCATCGGTGCCGAGTTGTTTAATTTTTTTGCCCTGATGTCCAAGGATGATAGCTTTTTGGCTTTCGCGTTCGGTGATGATGTTGGCCGTTATTTTGGTAATCTTCTCCTGTTCCTTAAATTCAATTACTTGAATTTCGGCTGAATAAGGAATCTCCTTTGAATAGATGCTCAACATCTTGCCTCGGATGATTTCCGACACGAAAAAGCGTTCGGTTTTATCGGTAATCTGGTCTTTGGGGTAAAAGGCTTCACCTTCCGGTAACAAATCTAAGATTTTCCGAAGCAGCACATCTAGGTTATATTTGTGCAATGCCGAAATATAGATTTTCTCTTTGCCGGGCAATAGTTCGTCCCAAAACGCTGTGATGGCAGGTGTTTTTTCTTGGGTGGATAAATCCACTTTGTTTAGCACCACCAAAACCGGTACCGTTGCTGCTTTGAGTTTTTCAACAGCTTCCAAATCGGGGCGTGGGTCTTCGGCATCGTGCAGCAAAATGAGTAAATCAGCATCGACAAGCGATTCCCTTACATAGTTCATCATCCGTTCGTGCAGTTTGTACTGGGCGTGTGGAACAATGCCGGGAGTGTCGGAAAACACAATTTGATAATCATCGTGGTTTAAGATTCCGAAAATACGGTGGCGGGTAGTTTGAATCTTGGCATTTATTACCGAAAGGCGTTCCCCAATCAGGGCGTTCATTAGGGTAGATTTTCCGGCGTTAGGCTTTCCGAGAATGGTTACAAAACCTGATTTGTGCATTATAAGTATGGAGAATTGAGTATTGGGTAATGGGAGGCTGGAGAGGAAACCCTCCGATTAATAGTTAGACCAATAAGGAAGTGGTAGTGTTATTTATCTACAACAACTTTAAGGTTATTGTTGAACGATTTACCGGTGAGTCGTAAGTTGTAAATTCCGTTTGGAATAGATTCAGTCGCTAAATTAAACTTACCTGCTGAAGTAATGGAAATATTTTCAGAAGCATAAATTTCACGACCTTGAACATCGTTAAGACTAAGGCTTACATTTTCTTTTAGGTTTAAAGGAAATGCAATGGAAATGTTTTGAGATACCGGATTTGAAACCAATTTAATTTGAGGGTTATTCCTTTCATTTATGCCAATATTTACGATTGGCGGCGATAAAATCCAATTGGTAATGGCTGTATCGGTGGGTAACGTGTTTTGAGAGAAATGCCTTACCCAGTGCCCATTTTCATCAATTAAGTACTTATTGAAATTCCAGGAAACCGGGGCATTTGCTACGCCATTCAAACTTTGTTTTTGAAGCCATTTCCAAACTGGGGCTGTGTCGCCTGTAACAATTTGAACTTTAGCCATCATTTGAAATTGAACATTATAAGTTGAGGTGCAAAAGTTGTTTATGGTGGAATCATTGTGTGGGTCTTGGTTGCTGAAATCGTTGCAGGGGAATCCAACAATGGCAAAGTTTGGACCTGAATACAAAGAGTCTAATTCGGCTAATTGCTCAAATTGGGGGGTATAACCACAAAACGATGCAGTATTTACAACCAATAATTTTTTTCCTGCGAAGGAAGATAAGTTTAGTGTGTCATGTGTAATAGTCAGGTTAGTGAAATCGTGAAAAGTTTGTAGTGTTTGACTTTGGGCAAATACGCTGAATACTAATAAAATTACAGTTGTAAAGAGTTGTTTCATAAATAAAAGATTAAAAACCAAAGGTAAGGTTTGTTTTGAGAGGGAAAACATAAATTAAAACTCTAGGACTTCACCTCTTTGGTGCCATTGGCATAATGGGCAAACCGTCCCTCATTTCGAGGATGCACTTGAGCAGTTCTGGGCCAAGGCCAACCTCCAAAAGCTGTTTTGTGGTAATCTTCAAAGGCTTGATTGATTTCTTCCTTGGTGTTCATTACAAATGGTCCATACTGAATAACGTGTTCTCCAATAGGACGGCCTTGCAGCACTAATATTTTGGCTTGTGATTTCCCGTTTTGGATTTGAAGTTCCGATTCAGGATTTACCTCCAAAGCGTGATATTTTTCTATGGAAGTATCAGCTATCAAAATATCGTCACCTTCATAAAAATATAAAGTTCTGTTTACACCCGATGATGCTTTGGGCAGGGTATATGTTGCTCCTGCTTCTAATTTTAAGTTCCATATAGACACTTCATTTTTAGAATCGGAAGCCCACGAGTCGGGTGGGGGAGAGGGGGCTTGGTGCTTTTCTAGGGTACCTGCTATAACTTCTATTTCTGTCTTTTTGCCCTTAGAATCTTTATGGTTCACCTTCGGAATATTCTCAGCCCAGAGCATTTTAAAATGGGGCTCTGCCATTTTGTTCCGTTTGGGCAAATTCAACCAAATTTGAAAAAGCTCCATTGGGTTTTCTTTGTCCTGATGGCGAAGCGGGAACATTTCGCTGTGTTGCACCCCTTTTCCGGCGGTCATCCATTGCACATCACCATCGCCATAGCGACCCGATGCTCCCATAGAATCGGCATGATCTACCACTCCTTCTCTCACTACAGTAATGGTTTCAAAACCCCGATGCGGATGGCCCGGAAAGCCGGGAATGGTT
>CANJNG010000100.1 GCA_947475205.1 Bacteroidota bacterium | reverse complement strand
AATGATTTCGTCTGTTTCCAAGGCTTGATTAACGCGGTCCCAAGAGCGGTTAGCACGAGCCTTACGGTGCGAAAGCACCAATTGTCCGTTTTTATCTTCTTGACTTTCGATGAAAACTTCTAATTGATCACCCACTTTAATATCAGGGTTATATCTAACCTCGTTTAAAGCAATGATACCATCAGATTTGTAACCAATGTTTACAACCAATTCGCGGCTTGTGATGGCAACCACAGTTCCATCAAGCGTTTGGTGATCAACAAATTCGGTTAATGTATCTCCATACATTTTGTCAAGCTGCTTTCTTTCATCTTTTGAATAAGAATCGCCTTTTTTGCTGATATTATTCCAGTCGATTTCAACAGGAGGTGCAGCAACCGGTTTTTCTACTACAGCAGCAACTAGTGCGGCTTTTTCAGCAACTACAGGAGCCTCTACTTCAGCAACTATTGGAGCAGCTACTTCGGCAACTACAGGAGCGACTACTTCAGCAACTACAGGAGCTACTTCGGCAGCAGTTTCTTCTGCTTTTGCTTCTTCTGCAACGGGTGCAGCAGTGTTTTCGGCAGAAACTTCTACCGGGTTTGTGTTTTCTACAGCATTTTCAGCTGCGTTTGTTTCGTTCTCAGACATCTGAGGTTTAAATTAATAAGTAAATAAAATAATGAATTAACGCCTTTTTTCTTAAAGGGGGGCAAAAATAGTATTTTATGAATAGGGAAGCTTAAAAATGAAAAAGTTTTTGGGGAGGGGGAATAGACTGGTGGGTATTTACTCTTATAAACTGATTTTGTGCAAAGTTTATTTTCTGAGCGATGCAACCTTTTGGTATGTTTGTGCATCATTGTAAGTGAAACAAAATCCTAAAATGAAAAAACTATTTACTGCCATTCTTCTACTTTCTGCCACGCAAAACATTTGCATAGGACAAACAACCGTGGGCGGAACAATTAGCACAAACACTACTTGGGATATTGCCGGAAGTCCTTATTTGGTAACTTCAAATATAGTAATACCTCTTGGGATTAGTTTAATAGTGAAGCCGGGTGTAATCATTAAATTTAGCACTGGTTTTGGAATAGATGTAAATGGAACATTGTCAGCTGTTGGAACAAATGATTCTTTGATATTATTCACAAGTTCTGCATTTTCACCAGCACCCGGCAATTGGGGCCCAATTGTATTCAATCAAAATTCAACACCTTACAATCTTGCTTCCACTGTAGGATGTATATTAGCTCATTGTTACATAAAGTATACAGGATTTGGAGGATTTACAAATGCCCATGGAGTTAGAATTCTTGGAGGTTCGCCCTTCATAACCAATTGTATATTTCAACGAAATAGAGGAGCAATTTATATTTCATCTATTGTTCAGAACTTAGAAATATTTAATAATCTATTTATAGAAAATCAAACTAATGGTGGAATTTTTTCCTATTCGATTATAGAGAATGTTAGTTCTGGGATAGATACAGTATATTTGAATTGCAATTCGTTCTTTAAAAATTTGAATAATGGAACGATACTAAACTTTTCAGGTAATGCTATTATCCATAACAACCTTATTGCCGAAAATCAAAATGGCTCAATAATAAATATGAATGCTAAAGTTCAGGCTTTAAAAAATTATATAATTGACAACACCTTCAACACAGACCCAGTAGTTCGTTTTCGCGGTGGGCAACTTTTAAACAATACTATAACTCGAAATGGTGGCACTTCTTCATACACTACTATTGAAAATTCGGACAGCACTTCAATTTTAAATTTCAACAATATTTATGGAAATTATTCCTTTAATCCGTCTTTGACTTACGAATATAAAAACTATGTAGGTCGCCAATCAATCAACAGTCCATTGATGAATGCTCAGCAAAACTGGTGGGGTACATCATCCACGCATAATATAGATAGTCTAATTTTTGACATACAAGATGACACCACCAAATGCGAAGTGGATTACTCGGGGTTTCTTACTTCAGTAGATACAGTTGCACCAATTACCCCTATAAGACATGTTACCAAAACAGACCTCGGCGGTGGAAACATTCAACTATCGTGGACTGCAAACCCTGAACCCGACTTAGCCGGATATAAACTGTATTGGGGAAATCCTACAGGATATTCCTTCTCCAATTCTATGGATGTTGGGAACGTGACTTCCTACATTGTTTCAGGGGCTTTAATTACCGACACCATTGCAGTTACAGCATACGATAATCAGGCAGATGATACACTCGACCAATGCCAATGCCACGAATCGTGGTATTCTTATGACTATTCGTACAATGCACATTTTGATAGTGATGGAAACGAAATAGCCTCTGCTTTATGCAGGGTAAGTGTTGATTCTGCTTCTACCCACAATATTGTGGTGTGGGAAAAGCCCGTAACCACTGCCATAGATTCTTTCTTTGTGTATAGGGAAATGACCGCGAACACATTTGCGAAAATTGCTTCCGTGCCTTATGATTCTTTAAATGAATATCATGATTTTGGTGCAAATCCAAACACAACTTCTTTTAAGTATAAAGTTTCTACCGTGGATACCACAGGGCTTGAAGGGCCGGAAAGTAATTACCATAGTACTATTCACTTGCAGAATCTGGGCGGAGGAAACATGCAATGGACATTGTATCAAATACAGAACGACACCAATCCTGTAACGTATTACCGAGTTTATCGCGATGATGTGCCTAGTGGGAATTTCCAACCCATATCAGCTACTATTCCGGGAGGGAACACCACATTTACTGATGTAAATTCAGCATCCTATCCCAATGCCTTATATTATGTAGATGCAGATTGGAATATTTCCTGCACAGTTTATCGTTCACCTAGTACCACTCGTTCAAATCAGATTGTCAATAATATTATTACAACCATTCCAACCCTACCCTCTCCCCTACCCTCTTTCTCCCCCAACCCCACCACCGGCATTATTCATTTCCAAAACCTTTTAGGCTTGGACAATATTTCAGTGTATGATGTTATGAGCAGAATGGTTTGGAGTGGCAAATCCCAAAGAAGCCAAATAGACCTAAGCAATTTAGAAAATGGAATATATACCCTAAGAACAGCTTCGGGTAATGCTGCTAAGGTGGTGGTGCAGCGGTAAAGGAAACTCAATTCAACAAAAAAGCGAAGCCTAAACCCTTCGCTTTTTTTATGTCTTTACTATTTGAGCATTTTAAAAAGGTTCAAGCATCTACTTTGCCAAAAATCTACCATACGATTTTAAGAAAAGCATCTGCTTTTCCAAATAACCACACTACGATTTCAAGAAAAGCATCTACTTTGCCAAATATCGACATCACGATTTTAAGAAAAGCATTTACGGGAATGCATATCCGCAATACGAAAGTACTTCGCAGTTGCAACCCAAGCAATTGATTCTCTATAGCACAGAAATTACCATGCTTCCGGAGGGACTCTCTATCTGACATCCGTGCACATGTACGAACATGTAATGCAGCTTCCACCGACATCCGTGCACGTGTAAGCACATGTAATGTAGCATCCACCGACATCCGTGCACGTGTAAGCACATGTAATGTAGCATCCACCGATATCCGTGCACTTGTAAACACATGTAATGCCGCATCCACCGATATCCGTGCACGTGTAAGCACATGTAATGTAGCATCCACCGACATCCGTGCACGTGTAAACACATGTAATATAGCATCCACCGACATCCGTGCACATGCACGAACGTGTATTGCCGCATCCACCGATATCCGTGTAGATGTTTCGGTTTTTAACATAAAAACTATACTTTTTAGTGTAGTTTCCTTTTTATAACCTGCAATAATTTTGCATTATTAATTAATCATCTAAATCCAATCAAGATGGCAACTACAGGCTGGCTTTATTCCGACAACGTTTTTAAGAACGCAACCAAACGTAATTTTATGAAAATGCGAATAATTGCTCACTACACTAAGGCTGTGCTCACTGCCCGGCAAGCTGACACGGGTATAGCTCCGATTCTGCTCATTTTTGGCAGTATTTGCGATGCCTATATAACTCTGTATAACACCTGGGTTGAAAGCGGAGGCGAACACATTGGCAGCACATCAGAAGTGAATGATTTATTTAAAAGATTATCGTCTCCCTTGATCCGCCAATGGGACATTGCCATTCAGATGGCATATGATATAGATTCAGATGATTATAAGCGGCTGCTGCCAAACCGCCGCAAACCATTTCAAAACGGAAAACAAACTAAGCGGCAGGCGGCTGTATCTGCTTTGTTAGAAGCCATTGGAACCGACCCTTCTCTGGCAACTGTGAAAAGCCAGATTCAAAGCTTTTCCACTACGCTCGACAATGCTATTTTGGCTCATCAGGGCGATATGGGTTCAACTGATATATTATCGGACCAGCTTGAAAGCCAACGTATAGCTACAGCAGTAGGTATGATGCAGGTTTATGCATCGCTGCTATTACTCAATCTCAGCAATCCTAAAAACATCAATCCCTTTTTCGACATTGAAAATATCTGCCGAAAACGCCAAACCGTATTCACCGACCACATTGCAGCCGGTTCGTACAAATTAATTTTCGTTCATGTTTTCAAACCCACCGATAAGTTTACGGTGGAAAACACGGGCGATGCCGGTCTTGATTTCGGCCTAAGCCAAAGCCGTCATCAACCTTTCACTTCGGCTCCATTCTTCTCGGTGAGCGGCCACAGCATCAGCAATGGCACAGGCTCTCAGGTTATTAACGGCACTTACAGGTTCTTTATGGTGGTAAATAACTCGGGTCAGGACGGCAGCTTTAAACTTACCACACAATTTTAATTGCCGACCAAGAAAGCTACAGGTCAATAATTCCACACAAAAAAAGCGAAGCATCCCTGCTTCGCTTTTTTTATGTCCTTTAAACTAAAATCTCCCCTAACTCCCTTTCACCTTCCAGGTCGTTAAAACGTGATTGGCTTCGGCTTTTCCGGGTTTAAAGAAATTGAGTTTATAGTATTGGTCGTTGCTCCAACTGTTTACAAATTCTATATAATGATAGCTGCCTGGGTTTCCGCTTTGTCCGCCTGGATATACGCCGTAGGCTTCCACATTGGGCCCAAGCTGAACCACCATTCGCCAACTAGGTCCCCAGTGTTCGGATATGGCATCCACACAATTCTTCTCCCCTCCTACTCCAACATGGAAAACCCCCAAAGATGGCACACGCGAAAGATGGTCGAGTGAGGTGTGCTTGAACCGTCCCCAACGCATATCGAATTGCGAATTGGCCACCTTGTCGTAATGGCGTTCGGCAGTCCAGTAAAAGCCATCGTAGGTAAGCGTAACCGCATTCTCCCGAATTCCTTTGGTGCGTTTGGCATCAAAAAAGTCGTGGTTGGGTTCCAGTTTCATTAGCTTGAAAGTAGCATCGAGGCTGGGCCAACGCATCATATTGCCCTTCAATGGAATTTCATCCCAAATAAATGCCATCATGGTATCGGTCCAGAACTTATAGATGGACGGCGGCACCCCATTCGGATTCATGTTGTAATCCCATTTCTTGATTTCGTTCCAGGTTCGGCCTTCGGCATTGATGTTTTTAAAGGCCGTATTCTTCAAATATTTCACCATCAAAGGCATGGTTTCTTCGGCCTTGATGCTGTATTTGTCGCATTGCAGGTTAAACATAGAATCCACCGTAATTCCCTGCATCCGGTCCAGTTCGTTATTGATTCGGCGGTTGCGATACATTTCATAAATCCCGCCATACCAGTAAGGATAGGTGGTATCGGTGGGGTGCTGATTGGCCGATGACACAAAACCCCGCTCGGGATTAAAGGTGTGCGGATTTTGTTCTTGGGGAATATAGCCCTGCCAGTCGTTGAGCGGTTCGGCACCATCCATCACAAACTTGCCCTGCTCTTTCCATTTCGCAGGCAGATGCCCTTGTTGCCAAATAGCAATATTGTTGGCCGCATCGGCATACACGAAGTTCTGAGCCGGACACTGAAAATGACGGATAGCATCCAAATAGTCGGAATAGTTGTGGCCTTTGTTGAGCTTAAACATCGTAAGCATTTCGTTGGATGGGTTTAAGGCTTCCCATTTCAAGGCCAGATTCAGATTGCTTCCAACCTTCGATTTCATCCCTTTTTCATACACCACCGGGCCGTAATGGGTATAAATAACCGTGTCTAAAATATCCTTTCCGCCCCTTACGCCAATGGTTTCCACCACTCGGGTAGTTTTCCGCCATTCGTTGCCAAAGCGGTATTCGTTTTTCGAAGCATCTTTAAATTCAATGGAATACCAGTCCTTTACATCCATACTTCCATTGGTTACTCCCCAGGCAATGCTATCGTTAAAACCAATAATAATGGCCGGAGCACCGGGCAAAGAAGCCCCGTAAACATTCATTCCAGGCATGGTGAGTTGGCACTCGTACCATATCGAAGGGAGGTTAAGCCCCAAGTGAGGGTCGTTACACAAGATGGGATAACCCGTTTTGGTTTTCTTACCCGACACTGCCCAGTTGTTGCTTCCGATATTGTCGGGATAATCGTTGGGCACTTTTTCCACCACACTAACGTCAATAGACACTTTTTCGGGAGCTTTGGGTGTGATAGCAGGGGGAGCAAAGGCTGTCCCCTTGGGCACTATGGGCGATTCTTTATCATAAAAATCAGGAAAGAGTTTATCGAAATCACCTTTGCCTAATAGGTTCAACAAATTAGTATTCTCAAAATCATGCTCGTTTACCGTGAGCATATTGGCCATGTATTTCAAAAGCAACACACACTTGATGGGCGACCACTGCTCGGGATAGTAGTCGAGCATTTTATATTCCAATGGTTTTGAACGTTCATTCAAGGTAGCGATATAGGCATTAACGCCTTCGGTGTAAGCATTTACAACATTATTAGTTAATGTATCGCTTTTGAAGGTTTCAAGTGCCTGCTGAGCCGAATGGGGCAAACCCAATCGACGGAAGTTGCGGTCTATCTCGATGGTTTTGTTCCCCATCACCTCGCTGAGTCGTCCGGCAGCGGCACGGGTTTGGGTTTCCATTTGCCAAAGGCGGTGCGATGCCGTTACATATCCCTGCAAGAAATATAAATCGTGAAGATTATTGGCTTCGATGTGCGGCACCAAGCGTTCGTCAAAATTCACACTGGCTTCTCCCTTCAATCCGGCTATCTGCTTTGCTTCTTCCTGCTTGAAATGGTTGGTTTCGGCGTTTTGCCAAAAGCCACCAAATGGGTCGAAAAACTTACCCAAGGGTGGCAAAATAGCCAATCGATTATTGAATAAAAACAGCAAGGCCAAAAGGCCGGAAAACGACAGCAGGAACTTGATTTTGGGCGACATTTTGAAATCAGTTGATTGGGGTAAAAGTAATATTAGTTGTGAGTTAATTGCTGTGGATGATATGTGGGGGGATTCGTATTTCTAAAAGATACCTCCCTCTGGTCGGTATGACAGCATTAACAGAGCTTTAATGGCGAATGGTTGAGGTATCAATTACTAAGGGTTTATCCTTGGCTTAATTATGTACTCCTGAATGCCAAAAATAGAATTTTATTGGATTATATGAAAAAGCTTTAGGGACGTGTACCCTGCTTAGCTCAATGAGCTTTTTGCCCGGATTCGAACTACCCCATAAGCCAAACCCGCATAAACAATAATCAAAATTGAGTTTATCGCTAATTTCTCAATAAGCCCATTGCTTTCAATATGCAAACTCAGTAAGTAAATGAGTACTGCCAAAAGGATGAAAAAAGCAATCTTAAGCAATTCGTAAGGAACAGGAAAACATCGCTGCCCCCATGCCCACGACATTATCATCATTGCGGCATAGCATATTAGTGTGGTGTAAGCCGCCCCCATATAGCCCATTATAGGGATAAGCAAATAATTCAGCACCAGCGTTAGCACAGCTCCGAAAATAGAAATTATGGCACCAGCCCTTGTGCGATCCGTAAGCTTAAACCATATAGAAAGGTTGTAATAAATCCCCAAACACATATTAGCCAGCAGCAATATCGGCACAATGGCTAAGCCTTCCAGATATTCACTGTCTTTATTCCCGATGAAATACTGGATTAAATCCATATAAAGCATAGTGCCTAAAAACACCAGCGAGCAACCCAGCACAAAATAAGTCATTACATCAGCATATATTTTTCGGTTGTCGTCCTGCCTGTGCCGGGCAAAGAAAAAGGGTTCGGCAGCATATTTAAACGCCTGAATGCACAGCGTCATAATAATCGAAAGCTTATAGCAGGCCCCATAAACCCCCACTTCATGCATCGTCCTTTCTGGCGAAAGCGGTAAAAGATATTTAAGCATTATCCGGTCGAAAGTTTCATTGACCATACCGGCCAAACCCATCACCAATATAGGTAAGCCATAAACTAGCATCCTTCTTAGCAAGGCTTTATCAGCATCCTTTAATGAAAAAACCGATTCAGGAATCAGCAATACTAGCGTTACAGCACTTGAGAACAAATTGATAATAAATATGCAGCGAACCAAGTTAAATTGGGATATGCTTTGAACAAACTCTTCAGCAATATGATGCTGCAGCATAAACGGAATTCCCAAAATAAAAAACAGATTGAGCGATACATTAGCAAAAATGCCCAGTAGTTTGATTATAGCAAACTTAATTGGGCGGTTCAAAGCCCTTAAGCGAGCAAAAGGAACAGCGGTAACAGCATCAATGGAGATAATAAAAACAAACCAAAGCAGATAATCGGCATATCGGTCAATCATTTCGGGGTTGGAATGCATCCCGAGAAAATTCGCAAGTGGCCATTTCAGCAAAAAAATCAAACCAATAAATATAAACGATGTAGCCAGCAACGATGCCATCGCCGTAGAAAACACTTTTTGCTTATTCTCCTCGGAATTATAGAACCGAAAGAAAGCCGTCTCCATGCCATAAGTGAGCAACACCCCCAAAAACGCTACATAGGCATACATTTCGGTTACCACGCCATACTCAGCCGGAACTAAGTTTCGGGTATATAGCGGAACTAATAGGTAATTGAGAAATCGCCCTAAAATGCTCGGAAGGCCATATATAGCCGTATCGGACACAAGTTTCTTGAGGGCTGACATTGGGGGCAAAGGTAGGATTTGATTGCACCCCAAAACCACACTAGCGTTTCTAACCATTTTGAACGCTGTCTTTAGCCGCGTGGCTTTCTCTGTGCTTTATTTTCATCCTCTTAAAGTCCGTAGTCTAAAATTTGTCTTTTCTTTGCACTATGGAAGGATTAGTTTACAACACGGCACGCCCCACAATGCGAATAAGTGAATATGGTCGTGGTATTCAAAAAATGATAAACCATTTGCTTACTATTGAAGACCGAAACGAACGCAACAGAGCAGCCCGTTCGGTAATTACATCTATGGCAGCATTAACACCAAGCTTTCGCGATTACGACGATTTTAAGCAAAAACTTTGGGATCATTTATTTCTAATGTCCAATTTTAAATTGGATGTAGATAGCCCCTACCCTATTCCAACAGCCGAAACTATCGGCATTCGACCAAAGAAACCTTTGTATCCTAGCCAGAAAATAAAGTATAAGCACTACGGGAAGATTATGGAAAACATGGTGGGCAAAGTGAGTGAATGGGAACAAGGCGATGTGCGAGATATGGTGGTAGAATCTATTGCTAACCAATTAAAAAAATCCTATATTGCTTGGAATAGAGATAGCGTTCAGGACGATGTAATTATCGACCATCTTACAGCAATCTCTAACGGTAAATTGAAACTGAGCGAGCATTCACGCATCAGTCAGAACTTACCGATGAAAGCCGATGAATTTGATAAAAACGGCGGTAGAGGCGGGTTCAATAAAAACAAGAAGAACAACAACTTCAAAAAGAAGAACAATAAATATAAAAAGCGGTTTTAAAATCTATTGAACACCATAGCAATCACCGGAGCAAACGGATTTATAGGCCGGTATTTCTGCACACATTTTCGGAATAAAGGATGGAAGGTTTTAGCACTTAGCCGCGAGAATCCGAATATTCAAGGCATTGATTGGTTGAAATATTCCTTAGAAGAAGGCATTTCGCCCAAAACTGTCGAAGGTTTTGAGTGTATAATTCACTTAGCCTTTCAGCCCTTATCCAAACAAAATAAAAACGCTTACTTCACCAATATCAAAGGCTGCGAACAACTCATTGAAACCTCCCGCAAGGCTGGCATAAAGAAGATTGTTTATTTCTCCAGTACATCGGCACATTCCGAAGCTGAATCACAATACGGCAAACATAAACAAGAAGCCGAAAAATTGTTTGATGGCGATGATTGCCTGATAATTAAACCCGGCCTAGTGTTGGGCGAAGGCGGAATGATAGAAAAAATAGGGGGTTTAATTAAGAAACTACCCGCCGTACCCGTTGTTTCCGGTGGAGAACAACTATTGCAAACCCTCACCATCGAAAATCTGGCATACTGCACCGAGCAACTAATAGTTCAGAATAAAACCGGATTGTGGGTAGTAGCCGAAAATAAAGCTACTTCGATTATCGAATTCTACAAAACCGTTGCCGAGTGTTTAGGAAAAGACACCCGGTTTATTTCCGTTCCTTATCTTCCCGTTTTCTATGCAGCATATTTAGCCGAAAGCTTAGGTATAGAACTTCCACTAACCGTTGAAAACCTAAAAGGACTTAAGAAAATGAGAAGTTTTGATACTTCCTCCACCGAAATAGCATTAAATTATACCTTTGGTGATATGAAAGACAACGTGTCTACATATAAAACCTTTCTGCAAAAACTATGACCGAAAAGAACACCGTCCTTGCTAAGATTGGCCTCACTGCCGCTTTAACCGTTTTAGTGCAAATGTTTCTGCCTTGGTGGAGTGTGGCTATTGCCGCTTTCGCTGCCGAGCAAATTGGACGAAACCGCCCAACTTGGTCTTTCTATGCAGGTTTTTATGGAGTTGCGATAGTATGGGTAATCTATGCTTTTGTTATTGATTACCGCAATTCCCACCTCCTTAGCCATCGAATGGTAAAGATGTTTATGCTACCCGATTCGCCAGTACTGATGCTTATTTTAGCTGGATTAATTGGTGGAGTGACAGCAGGATTAGCGGCACTTTCAGGCAATTACTTTAAGGTGTTTTATCAAAAAAATGAACCTGCTTAATCGGGATTTCGATTCGGAATTTCTATTTCAAACCGCTCGCAGTGGAGGCAAAGGCGGGCAAAACGTAAATAAGGTTGAAACTAAGGTTGAGTTGCATTTTCATATTGAAAACTCTACTTTATTATCTGATGAAGAAAAAGCACTGATTAGCAAAAAGCTGAAAAACAAAATCAATAGCGAAGGCTTTCTTATTCTTAATTCGCAACTTAGCCGGAGCCAACTCAAAAACAAAGAGAATGTGGTTAAGAAATTCTTCGCCTTTCTTGAAAAAGCCCTAACCAAACCCAAACCCCGCAAACCCACCAAAGTGTCAGCCGCAGCAAAAGTAAAGCGTGTTGAAGCCAAACGCCGAAGAGGTGAAATAAAAGAAAGAAGGGGTGGGAGTTTTTTGGTTTAGAACTATTTCCAAATATCTTTGGCCAAAATATTAAAACAAATGACCATTTCTTATTACGCCAAGGCCATGCTTTCTATGCTGATTATTGGCCAGTGTTGCCTTAGTGCAAATGCCCAAATTCAGACTGCCAATTTGGATAAATTGAGCAATATAAAAGGGAAAACAGTTTATGTAGTAATGAAAGACCCCAATGCGGAGGATGCAAAACCTTACAAAGATGTGTTTGAAAAATATTGGACAATTTCAAAAGTAGAATTCGTTAAACGCTCCGATTTAAAGGAATATCAAAAGGCAGATAAAGCTATTTTGGTGATGTCGGGGAAAGAAAACTCTTATCAAAGCCAAACCCGATACAGCGATGGGCATTCTGAATCGGGTATGACGGTTAGCAATACGCATATCAACTTAAATCTGTTGTATTTCGATCAGGTTGGTTCGAGCGATAAAAGGAAAGGGAATATTGCTTTCAATATTGCTCAAATAGAGATTTATACCGATTTTGCTACCATAATGTCACCATCGGATATGAGCGACTATGATTATTCAGGCGAGGGTCATTTCCGGAATTGGGGGCCGGGATTTCTGAAAAACTATATACAAAACCTGATGGTGCTATTTAATTCGGGCAAGGAAAAATCGAAGTATAAAGAGTCGCTTAACGAAAAGGAATTGGCACAAGTGAAAAATAAAACGCTATATATACCCGACTATGTATTCATTAAATTCAATAAGTTTAATGGAAATGAATCGGAAGAGTTTAAGGAAAAGGACATTTTTAAAGATTACCCTTACACCTACAAGGTGTTGACTACAGAGGAATTAAACAAAATGATACTCGACGAAGAGGCTGCTCCGTTTTACTACCTTACCTATATAAAAAGCAGCACCGACAAATACATAAGTGTGGTGAACTCCAAAACAGGTGAGTTTGTGTATTCACAATATTCGGCGGCATCGTATAACATGAAAGCCGGTGATGTGAAAGATTTGGCAAAGAAGCTTTAGTTTAAGATTCTCGCTTTAAAAAGGCCAACACATCGGCTGCCGATTTTTCAGAGTTTTCTTCCTGGGGGATGTGTCCTATTTTATCGTAGAAAATAAACGAGGAGTTTGAAATGTTCTTGAAATGTTCGGCTTCGCCCACATTGATGAGTACATCTTCTTTTCCCCACAGAATAAGCGTGGGGCAGGAAATTGTGGTTAATTCTTTGTCGGTGGATTGGTAAACAAATTGGGCACGGTCGGCAAATGCATCGCGATTGCCTGTTCGCTGGTTTAGTTCGGTATATGTTTTCAGTTTTTCGGCGGTAACTTTGGTGTCGTCGTAAAACACTTCGTTTAGGGTGTGTTTTATTATATGATGAGTTCCTATTTTTGAAACCCACTTGGTGATGTTAGGGTGGTTTCTAGCCAAGTTGAATACGAAAGAACCTTTTGCCAAATTGAGTTCATAGAATCCGGCAGGGTCTATCAAAATTAATTTCTTTACCTTGCCGGGAAAGGCTACGGTATATTTCCAAGCTATTAAACCTCCCAATGAATTGCCCGCCACACAGAAGGAATCAATGCCCAGTTTATTTACAAATTGATTGATAAAGCTTACATACATCGTATCGGAATAGTTGCCATCGCCTCTTGGCCCCGTTAAACCAAAGGCTGGAATATCCATTCGGATTACGGTGTAGTGAGGGCTTAATATTTTTGTCCATTCATCATAGGTTTGCAGCATTGCCCCGGTGCCGTGAATAAGCAAGAGTGGCGGGCCATTGCCTTCAATCCGGTAATGTACCTGCATATTGTCGACCTCCATAAATTTGGAACTTGTGTTGGCATAGCTCGCTTTCAATTGCTCAAAAGGAAGGTCGGGTTCGTAGGAAAGAGCCACGAGGGCAATAGCTATAGTCAGGATAGTTGCTGCTAGGGTCAGGGTTTTGTTTAAACGCATTGGTAAAAGTATCAATTTTATCACGAACAAGTTAATCAGGCATTGTGAATAGCTTCATTTTAGAAATTGCCCTATAATCAAACAACAAAATTCCCTGCATTCAATCAATTGCTAAACTTGTTACTTTGGTGCCGAAAATGAATAGTAGTGCTAAAACATTCATCCAATCTCGCAAACCCTTTAACTAAGCAAAAAATGAAAAAACTATTACTACTTACTTTGTCAGCTTTTAGCATTATAGCTAAATCCCAAACATCGGTTTATCATCCCTTTCCCGATTCGGGTGCCGTGTGGAATTTTTCCACTGGACATTGGTGTGGTATTGAGTTTGGTTATGATGCTTTACAGAAATATTACTCCATACGAGTATCTGGCGATACACTTATAAACGATACTAATTACAATAAACTTATTGTACCCACACAAATTTATCATTCAGATGGAATGTGTAATATGTATGGAACTTGGGCAACTGCGGGCTATTATGCCGGAGCCATACGGCAAGATATAGCAAACAAGAAGGTCTTTTTTGTTGATACAGCAAGCAACTTGGAACAGTTGCTTTATGATTTCAATATGCAGGTTGGCGATAGCGTAAAAGGATTTTTAAATCCTTTTTCAAGTTTTGAAGAGCAAAGAACTGTTT
>CANJNG010000099.1 GCA_947475205.1 Bacteroidota bacterium | reverse complement strand
GGGGGGGGCGGCCCCCAACTTTTTTGGGGGGGGGGGTGGGGGGGGGCCCCCCCCCCCCCCCACTTCCCATCCTCACCCCACTCTCAAAGAATAGTACATGCTGTCATACCGACCGAAGGGAGGTATCTAAATAAAGCACAGAAATCACCTTCCCATCTTCTTAACCTTCTCCACCACATCAGCCGCTATCCATTTTATTTTCTGAATAGTTACCATCTCCGGGCTTAATCGGAATCCAAGCACCACTAAAAAGTAAATACCGGAAACCAACACCGACCGTATTGCAATTCCGAAAAACGGATGCCAACCAGGCATTGGAATAAAAATAGCCAACCAGCACACTCCTGTTAGCAGAAACAGCGGCAAGGTGCTTTTATTAAAAGGCAGAATTCCGAATTTTACTTTTATAACGATGCTCTTGGCAATGTTCATCACTAAATTAGACAGCACAGTGGCATAGGCCGCTCCTTCTAAACCCCAAAGCGGTATAAAGATTAGTAAATTTACCGTGGCCACCACCACCATGGAAAGCAATATCGTTACTCCGGTTTTGTAATATTTGGAATAGTAAACGAATGGGTTATTTACCCCGGTAGCCATATTAATCAAATTCCCAACCGAGAGTATCATTACTATTTTAGCTCCAACTGCATATTCGGGTTTTAGCATTAACAGGAAATCATGAATGTTCAAATTTATCATCAAAAACAGCCAACCGCCTACCAGTAACAAATAGTGCGACGACTGCGTATAGATTTTCTGCAATTCATCCGTTTGGTTAAACTCCATTGCTTCGGTAACTTTTGGGGCAGCAATTCTTTCTAATGAATTTAGCGGAGCTTCAATAATTAAAGGAATAGTTGCCGCTACACCATAAATACCCACTGCCGCAAGGGGAAGGTATTTGGCTAGGATTAATACATCGAGCGTTTTTAAACCCATCGAAGCCACTGAAGACAGCAGAAAGGTTAAGCCATAGAGTAATATTTCCCGATTAGTTTCCCGCCCCATATAACTCCAGTCATACTTAAAGTTGAGTTTTGAAAACGTAGAAATGTAATACACCAATAGCAAGGTTTGCAACACAAATACACCTACATACAATTGAATATAGCTTACAAACCCAATCCAGCCGAAATGGTATATGAAGATGAGGACAATGAAGAGAATCTTTAGGAATACATCATTTAGGAAAGTAGGCACCGATGAACGGAAATTCCCATTGCAAAACGTATTGAATACTCCTGCCATAGCAATGCAGAAACTAAAAGGCAACACATAATAGAAGAATTGCCCAAATTCGGGACTTTTAGCCTGATAGTAATCGATGAAGAAATGAGCGAACAGCACTAAAAGCGAGCCATAAACCAAGAACCCGATAAGGGTAATACCCGTCATAAGCCCTAAAAAGCCATGATGCCCCGAAGCATCATCTTTAAACCGGGGAAAGTAACGCAGTGTAATGTTCCCAACACCCATTGGCAATAGGGTTGCAAAAAGCGTAGAGAAGGAGAAAAGCACTTTTGTTAGCCCAATTTCGCTTGCTAAAAGCAATTGTGGCTGAACATACAAGGTATTTAAAAAGCCAACAAATATGCCGGCCACCACAAATAGGGTGTTGTTTATGCCCTGCTTTTTTATTTCTCCCAAAACCCTGTTTTCAAGTGGCGAAAGTAATGCGTAATGCGAAAAGGTTATTTTGGAGTACGGTAAGCAGATATGGACTGCTTTGATCTTTTTTAGTTAATCCTTCAAACAACGTATTGAAGCACCTCTTGATGGAACTGATACCCCAAACAAATAAGCCTCAGTTATTCCATGGGTTAATGTGACGTCGTAACCCGTTGTAAGATAAAATAGATTTTCGCCAAAAGCCAGATTTGAGCTCCACCAATATGCACAAATGCCCAAATTACTGCCTCCGTCTGAACCGGTTGGTAAAGCTGTAAAACCCGAAGAATTTGTTGCATATAGATTGAGGAAACCATTATAGTTCCAATGCGTATTGCCTGTTTCGGTCAAGGCAAGCCCAACATCTACATGGGAAGTTCCGGCAGGAAAATTCGGATCCAGGTATTCGACCAGCGTAGCCCAATCGCTTTCTGCGGGCAAATGCCAACCTGCGGGGCAGAGATTTCTATAGTCGGTTGCAGTGTACCAGTTATAGTACTTTCCGTAAGGAATATCCAATTCACTTGAATCAGCATACCAACACCAATGATGATTTGTGTCACTAGTGGTTGACCAAACCGGGAAAAAAGGAAGATAATTTATCGAATCCCCATTCGCATAATGTGTAACCCTCAAATTCTGCTGCATCCATTCCTGTGTGCCTATAATAACTGAAGGATAAACGTTCCCATCAATATCCGTTACTCCTGCACCAGCAGTAAAGATGTTTCCGGTTGTAAAGGTTTGCTGGTTGCCGTAGGCCGTGCCTGCACTGTTTATGGCGTAAGCACGCACATAAAAGGTGGTGTTTGCACTCAGCCCGGTTAGGTAATCTGTAAAGCTACCAATTCCTGTACCGTTAAGTGTAGTGTCATCGGCTGTGGTAGGGTTTGGGCTGGTACTCCAACATATCCCTCTTGAGGTAATGGTCGAGCCACCATCAGCAGTTATGTTGCCACCGCTTAATGCACTGGGGCCGCTTATACCCGTTACTCCGGTGGTGGTTATGGTGGCTAAAACTCCGGGGTTGGTTACGCTGTAGGTTATACTATCAATAGTGGAAATATCTATCTGGGTTACGCTGCCATCACTCAGGTGGATGTTCATGTAGGTTTGGGCTTGGGAATTGACAATTGACAATGTACAATTGATAATTAACAATGCGGCCCATCCCCAGCCCTTCCCCAAGGGAAGGGAGTTAAATGCGGCTAACGCAAGTTTTAAGAATGTAGAGTTGTTACTCAAAGAGCTTTTTTGTATAAGGTCTTCGTGAGACCGCTTTGCTAAGTTCATTTTGTTTTTATTTGGTTGGTTATGACGGGCAAATATACCTGAATTGTGTTTGATGTGTGAAACAAAAAAAATCTGAGCAATGATGCCAGCGGCTTCAAATGTTTATAGAAAGTACAATCGCCCGATAATATGCGACCCTTTCAAATTTTGGAGGGTCAAAAACTACTAAGTAAAAAACATTGCATTCCGCTGACACGTGTAAACACCCGTATCCTTACTACGTTACACCCGCTGACACATGTAAACACCCTTATCCTTGCTACGATATACCCGCTGACACATGTAAGCACCTGTATCCTTACTACGTTATACCTGTTTACACATGTAAACACCCTTATCCTTGCTACGATATACCCGCTGACACGTGTAAACACCTGTATCCTTGCTACGTTATACCCGCTGACACGTGTAAACACCCGTATCCTTGCTACGTTATACCTGTTTACACATGTAAACGCCCATATCCTTGCTACGTTATACCCGCTGACACATTTAAACACTCGTAACCTATCTACGATACACCCTCGTGTAACTGCACAGAGAAATAAAGGGTCAAGCCCTTCGTATTTTTCTGTCAAAAATAAAAATTATCCCCATCCTGTCAAAAAATATTTACATTTAACCGCTCTATTAAGCAACACATTAACCCACCAATTTAAAAAAATGCAAAAACTTTACATACTTCTATTCTCTCTGATAATCCCTGTAATAGCATTTTCGCAAGGCACAATCGTATCGGTTACTCCAAATAGCGGAGCTGCCGGTCAAACATTAACGGTAACCATAACAGGTTCAGGAACTAGTTTCAACACACAAAGCGGAACCATTGTTGATTTTAGTTTCAATACCGGCAGTGGCACTGTGGTAAACTCTGCCTTTTCCACATCTTCTACATCATTGGATGTAAATTTTACCATCCCAGCCAATACTCCAATTGGAGATTATGATGTATCAGTAGGTTACTTTGGAGGCTCAAGCTATATATATTCCATGGGTGGATTTCATGTTGTGGCAGCTTCATCACTTCCAACTTTAGTGGCTGTAAGTCCAAATAATGCGTCTCAAGGGCAAACATTAAATGTAACCATCACAGGGTCAAACACTCATTTTGCTTCAGGGTCGCCCACGGTTAGCTTTAGTTTTTCTCAGGGAAGTTTTACTACCTTAACCGTAAACTCTATTAATATAACGGATGACAGTTCTTTAACGGCCAATATAACTGTGCCGGTTAATGCTCCCATTGCCGATTACTTGGTACAAGTTTCAGGTACTGCGGACGGAATTCTGCAACTATTTAATGGCTTTTATGTAAATTCAGATACAACTCCTCCACCCACAAACACTCCATTTTTGCTAGATGTAATTTCAGTTGATGCCAGCAGCTCGGCAAATTGCGATGGCAGCTTTGATTTCGTTGCCCACGATGCCAATGGAAATATGGTAAGCACGGCAACCACCTCCTTATTTATTTCTGAAACCGGAGCTACCCTTAACCTGAATAATACTAACCAAGGCGTGGGGCTTTGTCCTGGTGTTTATGCTATTATCGCTACCGATAGTGCCGGTGATACGGCTTTCACCAGTATAGTTATTGGGTATCCTGGCGTAACGTTCACCGACACGCTTAACGTGTTTCCCGATTCAACATTTTGGGGAACTGTTACCAACACAGCACAAGAAGACTGCAACATTAATTATGGAGCAATTGACTCCATAAACATTTCTGGTTATGTGGTGGTTGCTACCGATTCGGTTTTAGTAACCTGGAATATATATTCGGGCGGAGCAGCCACATCGGTTTACAACACCTATATCGTTGGAGCAAACGGAACTTACACTTTTGTACTGCAATTGTATTGCGATAGTACTCGGGCTCTTGAATACCTGAAAGCTTATGGCAAACTGTACATTAATACAACTACTGTTGGAATTAGTCAATCGGTTGAGCAAACCCAAACCACTATTTTTCCGGTTCCGGTTTCCAATATGCTTAATGTACAATTATCAAACGACCGTGTAAATACGCTAAGCATTTACAATGCAGTTGGGCAGGAAGTATTAAAGACAAAACTTTCAGGCAGCACAATCCATACTATTAATATGGAAGGCATTGTAAGCGGTTATTATTTCGTAAAAATTGATTCGGGAAGTGGAGTGGAGTATATGAAGATTGTGAAGGAGTAAGCTGGAAAGTGTGTATTTCCGTTACCCGCTCTAAACTGAAGAATTCGGTCATTAAACTTTGTTTATAAACACATCAACATGAAAAACAATCAACAATTCGTAATTAAATTTAGCTTCCTTTTAGCCCTTTTAAGTTTGGTTCTTTTATACAATGGATGTAAAAAAGATACCGTGGATGAAACTTGCAGCGATGGAATTATGAATCAGGGGGAAACCTCTATTGATTGTGGCGGACCTTGCACCTGCAACACTGCATCGTGTAGCGATGGAATAATGAATAATGGCGAAACCTCCATTGACTGCGGAGGTCCGAATTGTACAGCTTGTCCGCTCACTGCCCGCGACTCCGCAATTTTGGATTATAATACAACCTATCTTCCTAATGAGGTTTCATCCCCCGGTTGGACTGGTGATGTTTCCAGTTGTAATGCAGGGAGTGCTCCTCAATCCACGCACGATAAAGTTATCCTCCGTATCAACTACTTCAGAAGACTTGTTGGGCTCAACGACAACACCACCCTCGATGCCTCGTTGTTTCAAAAATATCAGGAAGCCGCTTTAATGATGAAAGCGAACAACGCTTTAAGCCATAGCCCACCTAACACTTGGACATGCTGGACACAATTGGGAGCCGATGGAGCAGCAACCAGTAATCTCTATTTAGGGATTCACTCTACCGCAGCCGTTACGGGTTTTATAATGGACCCCGGTGCAAGTAATATTAGAGTAGGCCACCGCCGATGGGTATTGCATTCCCCTAAAACCAAATTCAGCTATGGCACAACTGATAATTCCATGTCGCTGGGAGTAATAGGGCTTGCTGGAGGAAACACAAAAATACCGGAGTTTATTGCCTATCCTCCCAAAGGGTATATCCCACAACCGCTGATGAATACTACTCGATGGTCGTTTGGTATTCCTGATGCTGACTTTTCAAATGCTACCGTTACCATGACCGGGGTAAGTGGGGCAATAAATCTAACCGTTGTTTCAAATGATGCAGTTGGCTATGGCGACAACACAATTGTATGGGAACCACAAGGCTTGACACTTTCAAGCGAAAGTGATATATCATACACCGTTACTGTTTCGGGTGTTGCAAATGCTCCGAAAACAACCTATACTTACACAACTATTTTGGTGAAACCGTAGTTTACAAATGAGTAGTTTTGCCTCCAAGCTATACTTGGATTAAAATCGATAATTGAAACTAAAATCCGAAGGTAGAAACCTTAAAAATAGCCTATTCGTTTTCCCGCTTCTCGCTTCCCTGGTTTCGTTTTCGTCCTGCCATTTGGGCAAAGTTTTCCGATACAATATTATCGGGGTTGACGATTACAAGATTTTCAGTAATCGAACCATTGCTCCGGCGACAAAAAAGTTTGATTTTGCAATTGCACCAAAGAACAATCTGGGTGAACGTATTCAGATAAAAGCAGACTGTTCACCATCGAGCGGTAGTTTAGATTATTTCATTGACCAGTCGCCTACATTGGCTCTGCTCATTATCCGCAACGATACCATTCTTTACGAAAAGTATTCGAAGGGCTACACCCGTGAATCCTACGTTACCACAGGTTCATTGGTTAAATCTATCATCAATTTAATGATTGGAATTGCGGTGAACGAAGGCAAGATAAAAAGCATAAACGATTTGGTGATAGATTATCTGCCCGAAATGAAAGGAAGACCGGGTTTCGATAAACTTAGAATTGAATCCTTGCTGAATATGACTTCGGGCTTGAAAGAGAGTAAGAATCTGGCCTTACCCACCTCCAGTGAGTTTAAATACTATTACGGTTCTAATCTCAATAGATATGTCCGGAAACAAAAGGTAACCGACTTTTCGGGACAGAACTTTTACAGCCACACAGTTACCACACAATTACTCAACACTATTCTCGAACGGGTAACAGGCAAAACACCGAGCCAATATCTTGAAGAAAAGATTTGGGCCAAAATGGGTGCTGAATATGATGCTTTGTGGAGCTTGGATAAACCAGAGGGAACCGAAAAGGGATTTTGTTGTTTCAATGCACGCCCGATTGATTTTGCTAGGCTTGGAAAGTTGGTGCTTGATAGAGGTAAAACAGAAACCGAACAAGTGCTACCCGCCGAATGGCTCAATAGGCTGTATAATCCCGACACCACATTGCCTCATATAATAAAATCTAAACTGGAAACCCCAAAAGACGATTATTACTTCCATAACTTTTGGATAGATCCTACAGAATCTACTCCCCGTTTTATAAAAATGGCCGGAATCTATGGACAAAAATTGGTTATCTTCCCCAAAGAACATTTAATCATAACCACGTTCAGTGATAGAAACGGTTTGAAAATTCGTTGTCAGGAAGAGGATATTTTTTATCAGATTGCGAATCAGATTAAAAGTAGTGAGTAATGAGAAGTGAGACCTACCGCCGGATGGAACTCATAATTCATAACTAATGAAGTATCCTTCCCCACAAATCCTTCACCCCCACTTTTAGGTTAGCACTTTCGGTGGAGGGCTGGGTCATTCCCATTTGCCAAACACCATCTTTTTGATAAAGCTTATAACACATGATGAAGGTTTTCTCCATCTCGGTTTCAATCATGTTGGTGCGGCCAAATTTCACACAATATACATCAAGCGTATCGCCATTTGCTCGTGAAATAGTGTAATCCTTGCTATACCATTTCAGCAGTTTAATATCGGCGGTGTCGGGAAAGAGGTCGAGCAATTGTGTGTTTCGCTTGTAAGAATACCATTGCATGGGCTTGTCTTTATTGAGTAAAGTAAATTCACCAACACTCAAAACGCTATCGTTGGCTGCCATTCCATACCACAAAATATTGTTCAGCATAGTGGGATTGGTGAAATAGTGTGTGTACGGAATGGCATTTGCTTTCAGCGATTTCTCCACCACATTATTTGCAACAGCTTTGTTTAAGAAGGTGAAACCCAGATACAATCCGCAATAAACCAAGGAGGAACGAATTAAAACGTCACGGTTTTTGCTATCGTTTTTATACACAAGACCACCTATTACAAGCAATAACATCGGCAAGGTGTAAAGCAAATCTACTATAGCCAGATTGTTCCACGAAAAGGCGTAAGTGGTGAAGGGAAGCAAGAGTCTTGTGCCAAAATTGGTGCAGGTATCGAGCAGGGAATGCCCCCATAGGCAAACAATAAACAAGAGAAACCATTCTTTGTAAGCCACTTTCTTCTTAAAAAGCAAAAAGAAAATGTAGGCCAAGGGGAAGGCATAAATGAATTCCCAAAATAGCGAATGGGTATGCCCACGGTGGTCGCAAATATAAAGGCGAGGGTCGTTTATGCCGGTATAAAGCAAATCGAAATCAGGAAAGGTTTTTGCAAACGCTCCAACAAGAGCCGCTTTCCGGCCAATCTTTTTACCAAGTAAAGTGTCGCCAATGGCTGCTCCTAAAACGATATGTGTAAGCGAATCCAAGTCCTTAAATAATTGTTTGCGAAGATATATGCAGGGACGATTGAATGGGCTTTAGCTTGAAATTTAGGTACTGATGTATATCAAACGTTAACTATTGGTAGGTGTTTGGCTTCCGTTTATGACATCAGCAATCTCCTTGTCCCCAATATCATTCATACACTTAAAATGACCTTTCGGGCATTTGCCAAAGCCTAATTTGGAGCAAGGTCGGCAACTCAAATTTTTATTCTCTAATATAATAGCCGGCTCCTGATTGATGGGCAGATAGGGCCACATCCCAAACTCAGGAATAGTATTTCCCCAAAACGAAACGATTTTCTTTCCCAAAGCTGCCGAAATATGCATCATCCCGGTATCGTTGGTTAAAACTAATTTAGCCTGCTTTACAATCGCCGCCGATTCTTCAAGAGTTGTTTTTCCGCAAGCATTAAAAACATTTGCACAACTATTAGCAATGAGTTCTCCGTTTTCAGCATCTTCTTTTCCCCCCAAAACCACAATGAGTTTATTGGTAGTTTGAGCAGCTGCTATTATTTTAGAAACGGGTAATCGCTTCGTGAAATGTGTTCCGCCAATTGCCCAGGCTATGTAACCGCTTTCTTGAAATTCCTTTGGTAATAGTGATGGGCGAAAGTCTTTTCCCTGTTCAAAAAAGTAATCTAAGCCCTTTCCATCGTTCTCAATTCCCAACGCTTTTATCCCCTCAAAATATCTGTCCACTATATGCTTTGGTGGTAAATTATATGTTTTGAGATTTACAGCCAACCACTTTTCGGCATTGAGCTTATCGAAGGAAAAGGATTTTACGCCCAAAGCTATTTTTACCCGAAGCGAACGGACATTTTTGTGCAAATCAATTATTGCATCGTATTTTTCTTCCTTTAGTTGGGGCAGAATGTCGGAAAGCTTGTTTTTGAGCAGATAAACCTTCTCGATGTTAGGATTGGGTCCAACCAAAGAAGCAAATTTTTCTTTAGTCAGAAAATGAATCTGAGCCTCGGGAATTTGCTGTTTCAGGCAGCGAACCACTGGCGAAGTGAGTACAATGTCGCCAATGGAACTAAAGCGAATGATGAGAAATTTTGGCAAGACTACCGATTTAGGAAGCCAGTTTTTCTTCGTTGGCCTTGTTGGTTAATTCGGCCACTAAATTATATAAATCTTCTTTCTTGATGGGTTTGTGCAAAATGGCATCCATTCCGGCATCCATAGCCATGATACGCGAGTTTTCAAACACATCTGCTGAAAGGCCGATAATTTTAAGCGTTGCTTTTTGTTTGTTGTCGTGTTTCCGAATTCGGCGGGTGGTTTCAAAGCCATCCATTTCGGGCATGTGAAAATCCATTAATATGATAGCATAGTCGTTCAGTTCCAGCTTTTCTAAGGCTTCAAAACCATTCATAGCCAAATCCACTTCGTATCCGGCACTTTTCATAAATAGCGTTACTATTTTTTGGTTCACAGAATTATCGTCCACACTCAGCACTTTTAATTGCTTGGCAGGATGCATTGTAACCAATTTCGATTTATCGGGCGTGCTTAGCGGCGTATCAATACTTACCACATTAGATTTTTCCGATGCAAAATTGGTGATATAGAATGTAAATTCAGAACCTTGTGCAGTCTTGCTTTCAAGCGAAATATCACCACCCATCAACTCGGCCATTTTTTTAGCAATCGCCAATCCAAGTCCGCTTCCGCCAAATATTCGGGTAATGTTTTCTTCGGCTTGGGTAAACTTTTCAAAGATATATTTTTGCTTATCAGCAGATATTCCAATACCAGTATCTTTTATTGAAAAGAACAGTTTTTGTTTGTCGGCTGACATATATATTTTGAACAAGATAGTGCCTTCGTTGGTAAATTTCAAGGCATTGTTAAGCAGATTTCCCAATATCTGAAATATCCTAACTGTGTCTCCTTTGATAATTACAGGAATAGTTTTCTCCATTTCCAAATCGAAGTGCAAGCCTTTAGCCTTTGATTGAATTTGATAGTTCCGGCTTATTTCCCTAATGAGCTCGTGGAGATTGAAATCGGTAATTTCTAAATTCAGCTTACCCGAATCAATTTTGCTTAAATCGAGAATATCGTTGATAATCACCATTAAATTATCTGCAGAAAACTTAATGCTTTGGGCAAATTCACGCTCTTTTTCGCTCAGTTTTTCTGAAAGCAACAATTCCGAAAAGCCCACAATACCATTCATCGGTGTGCGGATTTCATGGCTCATATTGCTAAAGAAATCCGACTTTGCTTTCAATGCCGATTGTGCATCAATAGTGGCCACTTTTAGTTTTCTGTTTTGGAATCTGAGGTAAATTATGAGAGCAATAAGCAAGAGAGCAAACACCACCCCGATAATGCTTATCACCACAAACGCATTCAGTTTCGATTCCTGTACCTTTAAAAGACCATCGGTTTTGCTTTTCGATAGCTTTGCTTCTGCAATTTGGTTATCAAGCTTAAATATTTCGTCTTGCGATGATGCCAACTCAAATGCCTGATGCATTTGGCTGGTGAGCAAAGTATCTTTCAGTACCAATAATTTTTGGTAATAATCAATTACCCGTCCGCCTTGTCCGCTTTGATTGTAGAGTTTTATCAAACCTTCATAGGCATGTCCCAAAATCGCATCCGTTTCTCCCAAAGAAGCGAATTCAATTACTTTTTTGTAAAAACTCTCTGCTTTGGGATATTGCTTTTTTTCGATTGAAATGTCGGCTAAGGACAGATACATTTTGGCCAATGGCATATAGGCTTTATTGGAAATAAAATAATTGGCCGCCAGCTGTAATGTTGAATCGCTCTTTTGAAACTTATTAAAAGAGGCATACATTTCGCCTTGCAACCTCCACACTTTGGCCAATTGAATAGAATCCCTGTCAATAGAACAAAAGCGATAGGCTTCGGCATAATAAAATTCGGCGGAATCCACCACACCAAGTTTTGTGTAATCGTTACCAATTGTTATACAGGAATGAGCCCATGTGCTGGGTTCTTTCGATTCAATTCTATATTGATAGGCTTGTTTGTGGTTTTCTAAGGCTTTATAGTATTCCTTATTTTGATAAAGCACAAGCCCTTGATTATTTAAGGATACGGCATAAGCCATTTTTTGGTCTGGATGCTGTTTAGCTAATGCAATCCCCTGCTGATAGTATTCAAGTGCCTTATCAAACTTTTCGATAGCGTAATAGCAGTTCCCGATGTCGTTCAGGCAAAAAATTTGACCCCCAAAAGCGTTTTCCTGCTTTAGCACCGACAATGATTTCAAATAATATTCAATAGCTAAAGAATAGTTGCCTTTTGCTTCATAACCCCTTCCCATAAAGTTGTAAAGCTGCTCTTCAAGCGATTTGTTACCAAGGTCGGTAGCCAGTTCTAAAGCTGTGAGAATATAACTGTGAGCCTTGGCCGGGTCTTTCTCAATGTGGTGATTGTAGAGAGTTTTGTATAACTCCACTCGTTTTTGCACTTTTTCTGAAGCTGCTATATCGGTAGGCTTGTCGGCTTTTTGTGCAAAAGCTAAAATGCTAAGAGTAGATAAAACTAAAATAAAAAGAATGCGAAGGGGTTTCATCAAATATTCTTTCACGAATAAAGGGCTTTATAGGACGAATAGTGGTTTTTTGTTACATAATATGCAAAATTCGTTTAGTGGATTGTGAATTGGCGAAGGCCATTTGTTATTTAGTAGTTGTTTGAATTGACCAATTTCCGAACGAATTCCCCAATATATTTGCCGAATCCAATTCCATAACCAATGAAGAAATTCCTTTCCAGTATCTTCTTCTTCCTAACATTTTCTAAGGTTCAAGCCCAAATCCCAATAGTTTATTCATTAATAGCAACCTTAAAATAAGCTAAAGAAGATACCGCCAAAGTTTACACGCTGAATTGGACAGGTAGTGAACTACAGGGACCCGACCCCGAAAACTGTATTGCTTATTCTAAACAAGCACTTGGACTCAGCCAAAAGCTGGATTATACGCGAGGTGAAGCCATTGCAAAGTCTACTATTGGTGGTGCATATTTGAGAACAGGAAAATACAAAGAATCTTTGTTGTATCTGAATGAAGGTTTGGAACTTCACCGGAAAATGGGCTATAAATCAAGTGAATCCATTGCCTTGCAAAGCATAGGATTGGTGTATCTGTCCATTGGTAAATATCCCGAATCGATTAAAGCACAAATAGCCAGCCTTAAAATAAAGGAGACATTAGGTGACCGAGAAACGATGATTTCGGCGTATATAAATATTGGTTCTATTTATGTGGAACAAAAGAAATATATCGATGCACTCAAATATTTCGAGTTGGGTTTGCAGCTATCAAATAAACTGAATGAAAAAACGGAATGGCATATTCTCATAATAGTATAGGTAATATTTACGCCGCTCAAAACAAACACAAAGAGGCTTTAATTAGCTTCGAAAAAGCCTTCGCACTATGGAAATCGATTGATTACACCCCCGGATATGTGGGTAGTTATATTAGCATTGCCGAGGAACTGTATAAAATTGGGAGTTTTGATAAATCGAAAGAAAATTATTTGGAAGCCTGTGCCATGTCCATTAAACTTGACGATAAGCGGGGTCTGCAGAGTGCTTATATGGGATTGGCCTATGTGCTTGTAAAAAAGAAGGAATTTTCCGAAGCTAAAGCCTATTTTGAAAAAGCATTGACTTTAGCTCAAAAAATGAATGCTCAAAAAAAATTGCAGGATGTTTACGAAGGCTTGTCGAAGTTAGAATTGGCTCAAGGCAATTATGAATCGGCTTTAAGGAATTTTGAACTGGTGGCTTTATACAAAGACATCATCATCAACGACGATAATAACCAAAAAATGCTGCAAGCTCAAATGCAGTAAAATTTTGATAAAGAGCAAGCTGTTAAGGATGGCATAGCCAAAGAAGAACTGCGGATAGCCAACTTTCAATGGTATGCATCAATGGGTATTGCCGCCTTGATTCTGATATTCAGTTTGGTGATGGTAAACCGATTTACAGTTATCCGCAAGCAAAAGCGAGTTATTCAGGCGGAAAAAGAACGGGGCGACGAACTACTTGAACTTACCACAGTTCAAAAGCAAGAACTGGAAAGATTAAACAGGGTAAAAGACCGGCTTTTCAGCGTTATTGGCCACGATATGCGAAAGCCTGTTAACTCCCTCATTTCCTTCACCCAATTGCTTGATAATGGAAATCTATCCGCTGAAAAGCAACAGGTGTATGCCCTTGATTTGAAGAATACACTTGCCAACACGGCCAATATGATGGACAGCTTGTTGAACTGGGCTTGAACACAAATGCAAGGCTATAATCCTGTGATGGAAAAGTTTGACGTATTGAGTGTCATAAATCAAGAGTTACTCGTATTTAGAGCCCGAAGCCACACGAAAGACAATTTCAATTCAAAACACTATTGGTCCGAATACTTTAATTTTTGCTGATAGTAATGAGACCTTTTCAAAATGCAATTGGCATCATTTTTCAATATTTCGGTTATAATAATTCTTCAAACTGACCTAACTACAAATTCTTAGAATGATTTATTTCGGGTCAGACTTATTTTCTGGGGAGCAAATGATTTATGCGAACAATTTTTCAAGTCTAAAGAGGAAGAATTTGACATCTGTTACACCTCTTAGATTCGCTCTAAAATGTTTTATTTTGG
>CANJNG010000098.1 GCA_947475205.1 Bacteroidota bacterium | reverse complement strand
GTAGGGAATTGACAATTGACAATTGAAGATTGGGAGAGGCGTTGTGGTATTTTTGAACAAAGGGAGGCCTGATGGTAGGGAGAGAAAGGACAGAAAGGGCAAAAAGGACGGGAGGGTGTCTTTAAAAGTGAGTTACAACCTCACAGTTCTAAGAACCAAGTTGCAAACTTGGTTCAGCGGGGGGGGGGGGTAATGCTGGCCGGAGGCCTAGGATATTAGACGGAGGGAGACCCTAGGCCCAGCGTAGGAGGGAATAGCGGTTTGCTGAGAGAGTAGTTTATAAAAAGGAAGAAGAAAAAGGATAGATTTGCGGAAATTAATTCCCTAAATGAAACTCCCCAAGAATATAACTAAAGATCATTTGTTGAAAGCAATTGAAAAGATTGATAAGGACGGTATTCCTAAGGATGGAGCTTCATTGTATTATGATGTTGTTTATAATGGGAAGCATTACCCACCCAAGGTAATAGTATCTTATGCTAATATATTTGCGAATGGAAAGGAACTTGATAGAAATTCTTTTGAGGGAGGAAAGGATACACCATGTTTTAAATTGTTGGAGAATAATGATTTTGAAATTATAAAAAGGCAAGTGGGATTCTATTCAGAGTTGAAAAGATTTTTGGATTTAGCCGATAGGCAAACAAGGGGACAAGGAGTTATAGGTGCTAAGGAATTTAATGAAGAGAAGTTAGATGATTATCTGGGATTAAAAGTGGACCCTTCATTAGGAATAGGTAGGGCAAGTGCTGTACCTTGGATTTCATTTCTTGGAAATGGACAAACAACAAGTAACGGCATATACCCTGTATATTTATATTTTAGGGATAGAAAAATACTGATTCTAGCATATGGTGTTAGTGAAAAGAATACCCCAGTAAAAACTTGGGGATTGAAAGATTTAAAGCTAGTTCAACAATATTTTGTTGACAATGGATATGGCCTGCCAAAAGATTACGGTAGTTCATATATATTTAAAGTTTATGATATTACAAAACCATTAAATGAAAAGCAGATAAATTTCGACCTTGATGCAATTATTAATACGTATACCCAAATTTTAGATGAGCCTATAATACCTAAACCTAAAATGCCATTCAATATTGAACAGTTTAATAGTTCTGCAAGGAACTCTAATCTTGTACTAAATGACAAATTATCCTTGCGATTTGCAAGTTCTTTGCTTGCAAAACCATTTGTAATACTTACCGGCCTTTCTGGTTCGGGCAAAACAAAATTAGCACAAGCCTTTGCTATGTGGATTTGTGAAAGTGAAAAGCAATACTGCATTGTTCCTGTTGGGGCTGACTGGACAAATAGAGAACCTTTACTTGGTTTCCCAAATGCGTTGAAAAAAGGAGAATACGTAAAGCCTGAAAATGGAGTACTGGATTTAATTATCGAGGCCAATAAGAATGAAGCGAAACCTTACTTTTTGATATTGGATGAAATGAATCTTAGTCATGTGGAGCGATACTTTGCCGACTTCTTGAGTGTGATGGAATCAAAGGGTGCAATTGCCTTACATGAGGCTGGGGATTGGAATGGAGTGCCTGCTGAAATTTCTTTGCCAAAGAATCTATTTATTGTTGGTACAGTAAATATTGATGAAACTACTTATATGTTTAGCCCCAAAGTTTTGGATAGAGCCAATGTGATTGAGTTTAGAGTTACTGAATCGGAAATGGAAGGGTATTTGGGAAATTCTGGTTTACTTGATTTGAAAGTTTTGAAAGCTGGGGGAAAGAGCATGGGAGAAAGTTTTGTGGAAATAGCTAAGGATGCCACATTAAGCAACAATGATAGTGGCGAACTTCAAAGTGCGTTGTTACTTTTCTTCAAGGAATTAAAGAAAACGGGTGCTGAATTTGGATATAGAACTGCCTCTGAAATTTTACGATTTGCGGCTGTGGTAAACAAACTTGATACAGCTTGGACAATAGATGAAATAATAGATGCTGCTATTATGCAAAAGCTTTTGCCTAAGGTTCATGGTTCGAGGCGGAAGCTTGAACCTGTTTTGAAAACATTGGCAGGACTCTGTTTAGTTGAAGGACAAAAGATGGAAGACTTCATCACTGCCAAAGCTGAATTTGATTTTGAAGATCCTTCCAAAATCAAGTACCCCATTTCATTTGAAAAACTATTGAGGATGTATAAAGGTATGCTTGATAATGGTTTTACAAGTTATGCTGAAGCTTAGGCTTTATGATTACTAACTTTAAAGTAATTTCTATTGAGTTAGGCAACCGAGAGGTTGACTTAACTATTTATGGTGAAAGTTCAACGAGTGTAACTATTGAAGAAAAACTGGATGCAATTGAATTTGGTGAGGCTGAAATTCAATTGAAAGAAGGTTGTTTTTATGAGTATAAGATTTCTGATGGATACAGATTAGAGCAGTCGGAAATTGTGAGTCAATCAAAAGTAAATCCTTCGTCGGGAAGGATTTTGCCCAATATTTATGTTGGGACATTAGAAATTGGCATTCTAAATAAAGAAGGTGAACGTTGTGGTTCGGTAAAGCTAGAGGTGCAGTCGGTGAAAACTAGTTACCGAGAGGATTATAGGCACATGCTGGAAGAAATAACAGAAAAGTGTACGGATTTGCTTTTGCAGCACAGCTCACCAGTTGCACAGTTCTTTGAAGTTGACTTTAATGCTGATGCAACCACTTTGTATCAGCGGTTTGCATTTATCAAATCAATACTTGATTCGGTTGAGTTTAATGATTCGGTGCATAAAGTTCTTTCTTCGCCTGTAACACGATGGAGAGAAGGCGAAACTATTAAAGACATTAGAAATGTAAGAAAATTCAACAGTTCGACTCTTCGTCAATTAAGTAATGCAACAAACCGTTTTTATTTACCTGACAGTCATCCATTGAAAAGCACAATTGATTCTGTTCCATCTAAACTGAAAGCAAATTACAAAACTGAAACAGTTGATACCCCTGAAAACCGTTTTGTAAAACATGCTTTAATTTCCTTTCAGGCTTTTTGCAGCGACTTTAAAACAAAAGCGAAAGACAGCTACCGCATAAAAACTGAGGCAGCATTGTTGGAAGACAAATTGGAGCAATATTTAAGTCATTCTATCTTCAAAGAGATTTCTTCTCCTACGACATTGCCACTTAACAGCCCTGTATTGCAACGCAAAGAAGGCTATAGAGAAATATTGAAAGTGTGGCTAATGTTTGACTTAGCCGCAAAAATGGTTTGGCATGGAGGCGATGATGTTTACAGGGGAAGCAAGAGAGATGTCGCGGTTTTATATGAGTATTGGTTGTTTTTTAAGTTGCTTGAAATACTTAAAGGGGTTTTTAAAATAGAAGCGGTGGCCACAGAAAACCTGATTGAAGAAACCGCGGATGGACTTGGTTTAAAATTAAGACAGGGGAAATTTTTGCCGATAAAAGGAATTTATGTAACTCATACAAGAAAACTAAATATTGAATTTAGTTACAATAAAACATTTACAGGAGGTAAAGAATACCCTGCTGGTGGAAGTTGGACACGAAATTTAAGACCTGATTACACATTAAGCATTTGGCCATTTGGCATTGAAGAAGAACAAGCAGAGCGGGAAGAGTTAATCGTGCATATTCATTTTGATGCAAAGTATAAAGTTGAGAATCTGCAAGGTATTTTTGGGAAAGAGGATAGCCTTGAAGTAGAAAAAGAAGAGCAGAAAAAGGGAACTTATAAAAGAGCAGACCTTTTAAAAATGCATACATACAAGGATGCTATTAGGCGGACAGCTGGTGCTTATGTTCTATATCCCGGTACAGAAGCCCAATACACGCGAACCGGTTTTCACGAATTAATTCCGGGACTTGGTGCTTTTTCAATCCGTCCTTCCAAAATAAACAATGGCAGTGAAGAATTGAAGAAGTTTTTGGAGGAAGTGGTTCGTCATTTTATGAATAGATCATCGCAAAGGGAAAAAATGTCATTGAAAACGTATGAAACACACAAAGACAAAAATAGCAATGAATTGAATGAAGCTTTACCTGAAGCATTTGGGAATAACAGGAACTTTATTCCAGATGAAACTTATGTATTGGTGGGTTACTCTACTACAAAAGAGCGTTTTGAGTGGTACAAGGAAAATGGTAAGTACATTTTCAGAATGGATGAAACAAAGGGTTCTTTGGAGCTTAGCAATGAGGTTGTAAATGCCAAATATTTACTTTTACGAAAGAGCGGTAAGGAAATCGCTTCGGATTTCTTTAAGATTAAGAGCAATGGCCCCAAAGTGTTTTCTAGTGCTCATCTTGATAAACTTAACTATCCGGCATCAAGCAATCCCAAAGAATACTATTTAGCCATAGAGATTGAGAGGGTCAATGAAGAAGAGTTTGAGAATGTAGGTTGGAAGTTTAAGGAGCTCGAAAAATATAAAACCATTACTGGTTCAGAAAGCAATTCTTATTCGAGAGCAGGTTTACCTTTTACTGTTTCTCTAACTGAATTGATGCAAGTTAAGAATAAGTAGTACTAAGGAATATTGGGGTAGCCTTTCGCTTTGCGGCAAGGCTTGGAGGAATTAAAGCGGCATTGATGGTTTATGAATTCAAAATTGGAAGCAAGAAGGTAGTATAATTCATTTTCCTATCTTTGGCGAATGAATGTTGATGAAGACAATAAATCAGATAAAGAATTGAATGAGCCTTCGGTTGGGTATAACAGAAAAGAGATAATGGTGTTTTATTCAGCAGAAGAGCAGGCTGATTATGAACGCAAAATTATGGCTTCGCTTACCCACGAGGAATTGTTGTCAAAACTGGAAGCTATGCGAAAGTTTTTCCTCCGTGATTATTTGCTTCCCAACGGAGAATGGCCGCCATTGAGTAAAAAGATTAGAATTTTAACTCCGTTTGTAAAATGAGTGGAGTAGCAACAAACTTTGATAATCTTGTTTTGGCTTTTAAGAAGTATGGGGTTGAATTTATGCTTACAGGCGGATATGCAGTAAATTTTCACGGTTTACTTTATTTCGCTTCGAGATTTAATAGTAAATAAAATGCTGACGGGTCGCCTGAAAGATAAATTGGATGTTGAGGAACTGCAAAGGATAATTAGGCTAAAAAGCGAGGAATAGTTTTTTTATTACTATATTAATCGCTTAGAAGATTTGTAGGTGTTTTTTTTGCGGGGATTAGGTTATGGGGAAATGAAATAGCATACCTATGTAATTGAAATACAATATCTCCTCTCTAATTGTCTTTGTACTTGAAATTAAAATCTAACATGAGCATTCAATCCACCCTAAAAGATTTAGCTAAACGCATATTGGAAACCAAGGACAAGCATTTATTGCATCAGGTTGAGGCGGTTTTGAGTAGTTTTGAAGATGAATTTGGAACAATTTGAGTTCTGCTCAAAAGGCATCTGTCATGAGTGCGAGAGAACAAATTAAAAAAGGGGAGTTTAAAACCCATGCCGAAGTTCGAAATAAATATAAGCAATGGTCGATTTCAAGAAATTGTTTCGTGTCTGGGTAGCCGCTTCTCAGAGAGACGATTATAAAGTTGAGATGGGGCTGTATGACAATCAACTCCATTTCTTTTATATGCGATTAAATTTACTCTTACTTTTGAATCTCAATTTCTAGTATATTTTCAATACATGCTTTCGTTTTTCCATAAAATCGTTGATGTACTGAATGAATTGGAAATACCTTATATGCTTTCGGGCAGCGTGGCTATGGGTGTTTATATTGTGCCAAGGGCTACCCGTGATTTTGATTTTGTGATATATATGCAACCCAAGGAGGTGAAAAGGTTTGCGGATCAATTTCAAGAAGGATATTATTGCAATGCAGATGCCATAAAAGATGCAGTAAAACATCAAAGTTTGTTCAACATCTTAGATCATGCATCGGGATTTAAAGCAGATTTTGTTATATTAAAGAATGAAGAGTTTAGGCAGGAAGAATTTAGCCGAAGGGTGCAAATGGATTATTTCGGTAAGTCAATTTATATTGTTTCGGTAGAGGATTTATTGCTTTCCAAACTTATTTGGATTCAGCAATTGCAGTCTGCACTTCAAGTGGAAGATATTCGTAACCTTTGTAGGTTAAATACGATTGACTGGCACTATGTAAAGAAGTGGATTGTTCAACTCAATTTAAGAACCTTTGAATTAATAAAGAAATGACTGATACTCCAGACGAAATAAAAGATTTGCAGTTGAGGATATGGCTTTCTAAAACCCCGGCAGAACGTCTTCGACAATTTATGATGGACAACGAAGCCTTATATAAATTTTGGGATGCAGTAAAGCCTATTGAAAGTGATAAGGATGTTTCCAAAAAAACTTATCCAGACTAAATGCTGTTGCTTATACCGATAAGGTATCTGTATTATTCCAAAACTTTTTTCAAAGTTTGGCCTTAAACAGCTACCCTATCGGCATTAACCACACTAAAGCACAAATTGTCTTTTGGACTAATTTGAACTAAGTGATGGTATTATAACGTAAGTTATGGATTAATAAAGCAATATAATCTTTGTAAATGATTGATTTTCTTTTTCTTGTGTTTTGCTTTTTCTTTCTCACTTTTTTTCTTGGAAAAAAGTAAGCAAAAACCGTGTAAACTTTTTAGGCAATTTTCCCCAACGGCTAAGGCCGAAGGGGAAACCGCGGACGGGAATCACCCAAACGCCCTTTGTCAGCCCTTCGTGATTCCCGCCGCTATTGCTGAAAAGTTTTTAGTTTTAGTGTTTTGAATATTAAGGAAACTAAGAGCTCCCTATGGTCGGTTACGGGGCAAAGCCATTTGGGAATCCTCTGGATTTAGTCGGATTATTCCATGTTTAATCCATAACTCACGTTATTATACCTTCTTTAAACCCAAACTTCAAACCTTATTCAACTCCTCCATCAAGGCTTTTCGTTGTGGATATTGCTTCCTAAACTGGTCAACAGCATTGTTAACTAATAAAGTTGCACCCAGTTTTTTCATCCTTATTAAATAGCGGCAAGCTGTTTTGTAATGGCTTCGCGATACATTGTATTCCAGGTAAGTAATAATGGCTTTATTGTAAAGTACTGCTAATTCCATGGCATAGTCTTTTGCAAGGTATTTCTCATAATACTCAATGTTATTAAGTGATGGGTCTTGCTTTAGATGTTCAAATAATCGGGGCCACCACTCTTCATAAATATAAATGCTTCCAAGCAGTTGAACATTTGTCCATCTTTTCGATTGAGAAATATCTGCAATCATTTTCTCTACAAAAGCTGTCCATTCTCCGGTTGGAATATGGGATTTAAGAATTCCGTAATAGCCTTGAGAAGACCTGAAATTATCAATAAACAAATAGCGGGCGTACTCCACAATTTTGGGGGTATCGTTCTGTTTCATTGCAATCCTTAACAGCCAATCGTACCAATCTAAAGCAAGGCCAGGTTTGCTTTTTTCATCCATCCGTATTCCATCATGGCATAATGAAATTGCTTTTTCAAATTCATCATTTTCAATAGCCCTACTTATAGCCTCATGACGCAAATCACTATTTCCAAGGTTTTGTTCTATAAAAGTATCGGCAGCAGCTTCGCCCTGAGTTTTACGGATGATTTGATATTTTAGCAGTTGGGCCTGGTCACGCGAATATTCCGATTTAGTAACGCCATCAAGCAAAGTCATAACTTTTTCGGCCTCTTCCGCTGTTTTTAATAGAGCCGAAGCAATTTCCATCATTCCTAAATGCCAATCCCATCCCCTGAAAGTTCCTTTCTCAAAAATAGCGATGCAGTATTGAAATAAGGAAATCCTATTGGCTTCGGGCAATGCTGAAACCGACATCTCTTTCAATAAACCTATTGCTTCCGAAATAGAATCTCCCAAATACCCACCGCTATCGTCGCTATATTGCACTAAAACGTTCATCTCTTCCAGCACTGCACAACAAATAAATATGGCACTTTGATAATTGGCGGTATCTATTTGTTTTTGAGCGGCAACCAGCAATACATCCACATCCTTAGCCACCTTCCGACAATCGCTATAATCCAAATAGTTGCTTCGACTGACTGAACGTATAATAGCCTTTACTTGCTTTTGATAGAGTTCTTGCGAATCACTTGAGTTTTGATGAGCAAAACTGGATAGAAACAAATTTCGAAATGGGGCATTTTGCTCGGTGTTGTTTCGGATAAACTGTTTTAATTCTTCGTGCGATACCTTTTCAAGCACATCGCTCACCTGCTGAGAAACACTTTTCTTTTTCGGCTTTTGGTCTTCTTTCTTTGTCTTTACAGCTTTTTTAGTTTTGCTTTTGGCTTGCAGGTCCAATTCATCCTGCTGTAAATAGAAAATTACTGCTACAACGTGTTTGCAAATCGGGCCACTATCAAAAGGGCAATCACAATTGTACTCAGTAATCTGTTGGTTCTTGATTGTCAGATTCACCATATATTCCTCCGAACCCACCACAATGGCATCATATTGTCCGTTAGAAATTTCGATTGGCTCTTCTACATATCCGTTTTTGAAATAGGAAAAACCGCGTTGCAAAATTGTCGGGTCAATGTGTTGTTCAAAGCTATTTAAGGGGATCGTCATTGCTTTATAATTGAGTAGAATGGCATTATAGATACAATGGTTTATAGTTGGTATTTATATAATTGTATTTTTTTTAGAAACCCCCTCCAACTCCCCCTTTAAAAGGGGGAGAGTTAAGGCTAACCCTTTCTTGAAAGTTTCCGTAAAGACCAACATTTTGTTGCCGCCTCTATAACTACTATAAGTTATTCAGTACATACATTCATACAGTTAAACATACCCCAACTTTCCCTTCACTCTCTTCAAAACAGCTAAAGCTACTTTCTTCGCTTTTACTTTTCCTATCTTAAGCTGTTCTTCCACCTCGGCAGGATTTTGCATTAATCGGTTGTAGGCTTCGCGTTCCGTTTTAAACGTATCAACCAAAACCTCGAACAATGCCTGCTTTGCATGGCCATATCCAAAGCCTCCTGCCAGATACTTCTTTCGCATATCGGCAGTTTGAGCCTCGGTAGCAACCAATTTGTATAGATTAAATACGTTGCAGGTGTCGGGATTCTTGGGTTCTTCGAGCGGAGTGCTATCGGTTTGTATAGTTTTCACCACTTTAAGCAATTCTTTATCGGGCAGGAAAATATTGATGGTATTATTATACGATTTGCTCATTTTCTGACCGTCTATCCCCGGCACTATCATTACATTTTCCTGAATAGTGGCTTCGGGCAACACCAGCGTTTCGCCACAGATATGATTTAGGGCTTTGGCAATATCGCGAGTAATTTCAAGATGCTGCACCTGGTCTTTTCCCACCGGCACCACATTGGCATCGTAAAGCAGAATATCGGCAGCCATCAACACCGGGTAGGCAAACAATCCGGCATTAACATCACTAAGCCGCTCCGATTTATCTTTAAACGAATGAGCGTTGGCCAGCATAGGGTAGGGGGTAAAGCACTGCAAATACCAAGTAAGTTCACAAACTTCAGGTATATCGCTTTGCAGATAAAAGGTATTCTTTTCGGTATCTAAACCAAAAGCCAACCAAGTAGCCGCCGTAGAGAGTGTATTAAATTTATTGGTCTCCGCGTCTTTTTGCGAAGTAAGCGTGTGCAGGTTGGCAATAAATAGAAAAGCTTCGTTTTGGTCTAAATTGCTGAGAGCAATCGCCGGACGAATGGCTCCTAAAATATTACCCAAATGGGGAGTACCAGTACTTTGAATCCCTGTAAGAATGCGTGGCATAGTTGTGGTTTAAGCCGCAAAAGTAAATGTATTGCACTATGTTTAACCTGAGTTGAAGATTAGGGGGTGCAGGACAAATTTTGCTTTTTTACTTAGATACCTCCCTTCGGTCGGTACGACAGCATTTGCAGGGCTTTAAAGGCGATGGATTTGGGTGTAGGAGTGGGAGGGTAGAACCGCCCACTCCTGCACCCAAATCCATCGCCACACCTACCTAAAACTATAAAAACAGATTGTCATGCCGACCGAAGAGAGGCATCTCAACTTTATCCATAAAGCGGAAATTTATCGTGCACCCAAGATTGGGTTTGCACAACAAATATCCACATTAGCTTAAATGCCCGTTAGGGCAGAAATCAGTTTTTAAATCAGAATATCAGTAAAATCGTGCCGCCCATTCGTCATTAGCTCGAAGAGCAATATAGTATTGAAATCCATAACCAACCCCACACAACTTAGATAACCAACAAATTAAGCACCTCAAAAAATCTTTTTACAAATTAATATTTGGGAATTAAAGATGTTTGTATAATTGCCCTCCTTTTTAAAACCGAAAAAATCAACATTTAAAAAATCAAAAAACAATGGCAAACTCTGCAACTGCACCAAAGAAAAGCTCATTCGCTTCAATGTTCTCTTCATTCGTTATTCCTTTAGCAATCGTAACAGGTATCCTGATTTACATGTTTGTGATGGGAAATCCGGCAAACTTTGAAGATAATGACGTTACAAAGCATCCCGTTCCCGAAGGTGTAGGCCACATTCTTGGTCTTATATATAAAGGTGGATTTATCGTTCCAATCCTTCTTTCATTGGTATTGATGAACATTACTTTCTCTATTGAGCGTTTTATCGCTATTGGTATGGCAAGCGGAAAAGAGTCTTCTGAGGCTTTCGTTCACCGCGTTAAAGGTTTGCTTCATGGCGGACAAGTTGATGCAGCTATTTCTGCTTGCGACACACAAAAAGGTTCATTGGCAAATGTTATCAAATCAAGTTTGCTACGCTACAAAGCAGTAGAAAATGATTCTGATATGGACAAAGAACAAAAAGTTACTGCTATCAAACAAGAAGTGGAAGAAGCTACATCGCTTGAACTTCCCGGTTTAGAAAAGAATTTGAGTATCATTGCCACTATGGCATCAGTTTCTACCCTTATCGCCCTTCTTGGAACGGTAATCGGGATGATTAAAGCCTTCTCGGCTTTGGCTACTGCAGGTTCTCCTGACTCCGTTGCTTTGGCAAGTGGTATCTCTGAAGCACTTATCAACACAGCATTAGGTATCGGTAACTCAGCTATTGCAATTATCATGTACAACGTGTTCACTGCTAAAATTGATGTTATTACTTATACTATCGACGAAGCAGGATTCAGCATTGTACAAACATTTGAGGCATCGCACAAGAAATAATTCTATTCCATTTTTTGGAAACAGACATTCATTCTCCTATTCAAATTAGCAAATGCCCAAAGTAAAAGTACCGCGTAAAAGCACCATAGTGGATATGACCGCTATGACCGACGTGGCCTTCTTGCTGCTTACATTCTTTATGTTGGCTACCAAGTTTAAGCCCGACGAACCGATAATAGTGGATACACCGTCCTCTATTTCTGAAATTTTGCTGCCCCAAAAAGATGTAATGATTATTTCGGTGGACGCAGCAGGACGCACCTATTTCGGAATAGACGGACAGTATAACCGGGAAGGACTAATAGCTAAAATGGCTACTTTAAAAGGTGTTACATTTACCCCGGAAGAAATTCACGAATTCTCCTTGTTAGAACAATTTGGTCTTCCCTTTAGTCAGTTAAAAGGATACTTGGCTTTACCTTCCGATAAACGTGCAGACTTTAACAAAACCAGCCCCGGTATTCCGATTGACTCCTTGAATAACGAATTGGGTGATTGGATTTGGCAAGCTCGTTTAACCAACAATCTTATTCGGGTAGCTATTAAAGGAGACATGGAAACACAGTATCCGGTTGTAAAACGAATTATGAAGGTGGTTCAGGAAAAGAAAGTAAACCGTTTTAACTTTATCACCGGACTGGAAGTTGACCCAAGAAAAGTAGAGCAGTAGGAATTTAGTTTCAAGTTTAATTAAAAAGTTTAAAGTGATTTGTGGAAATGAATACTTAAAAGCATCATAATCCCAAAAAGCGAAAACAACCTTAATAAAAGAGATATAATTATAAACTTAGCACGAACTTATCTTCCCCTCATCCTTTGGAGAGGGGACAAGAGGGGAGAGGCTGTAATTTAGCAGAAAATGGCAGATATAGAAGGCGGTGGTGGTGGCCATAAGAAAGGTGGCAAACCAAGAAGCAAGAAAATGAGTACTCGGGTGGACTTCACACCCATGGTTGACTTAGGTTTCTTGTTGATTACATTCTTTATGCTTACTACCTCAATGAGTAAGCCTAAAACAATGGAAATTAATATGCCCGACCCCGAGAAACCTAAAACGGAGGAGGAACAAACAAAATTCCCGAAAGATCGTGCTATGACTGTGATTTTAGGACCTCAAGGGAATATTTGGTATTACTATGGATTACCTGATAATTTACAGTTTTCAAATTCAAATTTTGGTAAGGATGGCATTCGTAAAGTTTTGTTAGAGCGTAATAAAGCTATTCACGATATATGTACCAAGCTTCGTAACGATTATAAAGCAGGAAAAATTGAAGAGGCTGAGTACAAGAAGAAACTTGTGGAAGCAAAATCGGATAAAAGCGGACCTTTAGTACTAATTAAACCTTCCGATTTATCCGTGTACAAGAATATGATTGATATTTTGGATGAAATGCAAATTTGCGATGTAGGAGTTTATGCCGTTGTAGATTTGAATGAAGTAGAAAAACAAGCTGTAGCTGCTGCTACACCAACAAAATAGGAAATATGGAACCAAAAAATTCTATCTTCTCCGACAATTGGACTGATATTGTCTTTGAAGGCCGTAACCAAGCTTACGGAGCTTATGAAATCAGAAGGAAAAATGGGAAGAACACGGGATTAGCCCTAATATTGGCTATTGTGTTCTTTAGTTTAGTAGTTAGTCTGCCTGTAATTATCCGACTTATCTCAGATGTTTTACCAGAAGACAAGGTAATTAAATCTGAAGAAGTTATTTTGGCTGAGCCACCACCGCTCGACAAGGAAGAACCACCACCACCACCCGCTGAGCCACCACCACCATTAAAATCTACTGTTCAGTTTACACCTCCTGTTATTGTAGAAGAAGTACCTGATGATCCACCGCCTACTCAAGAGGAAATGAAAGTGGTAGATGCTGGTGCAACTACTCAAGTGGGAGATGAAAATGGAGTTGACCTCTCTTTGCTCGACCAAGGCAAAGGTAACCAAGTGGTGGAAGAACCTGCCCCCGTACAAACATTTACCATAGTTGAGCAAATGCCCGGTTACCCCGGTGGTGATGCCGAATTGATGAAGTATATTCAAAAGACAATTAAATATCCACCAATCGCAAAGGAAAATGGTATTACCGGAACTGTTTATGTGCAGTTTGTTGTTGACCAAAACGGTGAGGTGGTAGATGTAACGGTTGTTCGTGGTGCTGCTTCAAAAGACTTAGACCAAGAAGCTACCCGTGTAATAAAATCACTTCCAAAATGGACTCCCGGAAAACAAACCGGAAAACCAGTTCGGGTTCAGTTTACATTGCCAATTAAATTTGTTCTTTCGTAGAATATTGAATTCTATAAATGAAAAGGCGGCTTTAAGTCGCCTTTTTTGTGCGTAATACAATTGGAACGCGAATGACACAAATTTGACTAATGGACACGAATTAATACATATAATAAATGGCTTTATGGAGTTCAAAATTTGTGATTATTCCCAAGATTGGCGTAATTAGCGTTCCAATTCCTAAACTACCCAAATGTATATTCCACCAAAGTTCATAATGCCGGAATCGTCGGTATTAGATTTCCTAAAAACCTTTCCTTTTGGTTTATTGATAAGTGCTGAAAGTTCTGATATTAGGGCTACACATATTCCCCTCGAAATAAAGGAAACCAAGGAGACATTTTCAATTTTAGGACATATTGCCGCAGCGAATCCGCATTGCGAATTTCTTTCAAAGGATGTAGAACATCTTACAGTTTTTAATGGACCCCATAGTTACGTTTCTGCTTCGTGGTATAAGAACATTAATGTTTCTACATGGAATTACCAAGCAATTCACGTTTACGGAAAAATCAGAATATTAACCGATAGCGAATTGGTAGAAGTTTTAACAGCCATGCTTGAAAAGTATGAAACCGGGCGGGAAAACGCTGTAACGATGAATAGTGTACCTGAAAAGATGCAAACGGCTTACCTAAAGGAAATTGTTGGCTTTGAGTTTTTCCCAACACGAATTGAAGCAAAATCTAAACTAAGCCAAAATCGTTCAAAACACGATTTCCAATCGGTTGTTTCTAATCTTGAAAAAGAAGAAGACGGTATGGCGAAGGAGGTAGCGGCTGAAATGAGAAAGCTAAAGAAGTGATTCAAAATATTCCGGCACAAGCAGCAATCGACTGCCATACCACGAAAACATTTCGCCATCTACTAACCGAACAGTTGTGTCTGGAAACAATGCAGTAAAATCAAGAAGATGTTTGTCGCCAAACGGATATGGTTGGGTCAGCGTCAAAAGTTGGGGAGTAAAAGATAAAAGTCTACATTTATGGTTTAAATATAATCCCCATTCTACCTACATTTTTCAATGAAGTATTTCCAAGCGAGATAATCGCCTACTTCGATATAACCCACCATCAAGTTTTGTGT
>CANJNG010000097.1 GCA_947475205.1 Bacteroidota bacterium | reverse complement strand
CAAGGACAAGCATGGTTGGTGGGGATTTTTGATAGTGTGGGTTGGAGACTGCATAGTATGAAGAAAGCGGTATTATATTCCTTAGGATAATATGCAGGCCGAAGGCTTTGGATACCGAAGGTAGCCATAGGCTACGCTCAATTGGGCACTTTGGTGGGAAGTATTACTTGTGGAGTTTCCGATTTGGATAAAAGAGATTTCCATTTTTTGTTTTAAATATTCAACACTAAAATAGTCTGAGGGTAATTTTGAATTTACAATTGGTATAACATTGCAGCGTGAACTTATCTAAGCATATTCTTTATTCCGTTTCCATACTTGCAATCTTAGTTGCGGGATGTTCGAATCCGAAAGCGGTGCTGCAATCTAAAAGCGATGTAGCTATTCGGATAAAGGCGGATTCATTACCTAAAAATGCGGAGGCAGAGAAGCTGATTTTGCCATACCGCAGTAGCATGGAAGCTGAAATGAATGCGGTTTTAGTAGAAAGTGATAGTGCAATTGAAAAGGGACAACCCGAGAGTAAACTGGGAAATTTGGTTACTGATATTTGTCTTAAACGAAGCAAAGTGTCTGCTGATTTTGCAATTTTAAATAATGGAGGGCTTAGAACCAATTTACCTAAAGGACAGATAACCAGAGGTAAAACATTTGAGTTGATGCCCTTCGATAACGAAATTGTGGTAGTAACTATCTCGGCTCAGAAAATGCTGAATTTGTTGAAATACGTAGCTGTTAGCAAAGGTGTTCCTGTTTCGGGTTTGCGAGGCGAAATATTAGGAGATAGCTTGATTAATGTGTTGATTGTGGGAAAGGCTTTTGACCCAACAAAAAACTACAAGGTTTGCACAACCGATTATTTGGCCAATAGTGGCGACAAAATGAATTTTTTTTCTAAGCCCATTCTTATTGAAACCACCGGCTATAAGCTTCGTGATGCTTTGATAGATGAATTTACAGAAATTGGGTTGGCCGGGAAACACCTGCATCCTGTGTTGGATGGGCGATTAAAAGCCACTCTTGATAAATGAGTAATTAAACTCAAATGCAAATTAACATTAGCAGCTTAAATCAATTACCTGAAGCCGCAAAGCAACTACTCGAACAGTTTCCGCAAAACCGAATTTTTCTGTTTAATGGAGAAATGGGTAGCGGTAAAACTACGTTGATCAAAGCTATTTGCAAAGAACTAAAAGTTACAGATACACTCAGCAGCCCTACATATTCTATAGTTAATGAATATAAAACTGAAATGGGCAATACTATTTATCACTTTGACCTTTACCGCCTAAAAACTGTTGCCGAACTGTTCGACATCGGCTTTTCGGAATACTTATCGAGCAATAATTATTGTTTTATAGAATGGCCTGAATTGGGTGAGGATTTCTATGAGAATGCAGTGTTTGTATCAATCGAAATCAAGGATGATGTGAGAGTCGTTTCAGCAAAGTGAATAGAGTGAAAACGCTCTTCTAAAATTAAGGCTTTCCGGCCAACAAAAACTTCTGCTTAAACGAAGCTTTTTCAAAGAGAGGACCTTTCTCGGCATCGTTACCATAGTTATACGAAACGTTTGGCATTCCCGAAGCCATTCCTCCAGTCATTTGTCCGGTGCCGCTCATGCTACCGTTTACGCCACCACTTCCGTTAGCCATATTTGGCGGCGGGGCATGTTCTAAATTATCGTCTTTCTTTTTAGATTTTTCGATAGCGTTTACGGTTAATTCTAATGTAAGCTCCCGTTTTAAATCATCGGCGGTGTAGGCCGGACCAAACAACTCCTTTAGCGGAATTACCAATTCGTATTCCATAATATTGCTGATGTCCCAATAAATAGCGGCTTTTACGCCAGCCCCCAGCGAATCTTGAATAGGCACAATTCCATTTTTACTTGCAAATCCTGCAATTTTCATTACGATATTGTTCATGAGAAATTCGTTCTTAAACATGGTAAAATCGGGACGGCCTTCGGCATCCAGTCCACCATCGCTATGATGCATCGGTCCGCCACTTCCAAGCGGAAAGCCCACCGAAACGGCGTGCTTATCTTTGTTTTTATAGCTTAGGCCAACTACCATTCCGCCACGTGAAATCTTTATTTGATTGGCTTCTTCGGGGCTACGGAGACAAATGTAAATGTTTGCACTGTCGTTGGCCAGAGCAAACATCAGCTTGGTTTTGCTTTCGTAAAAATTGAGCGGTTTTTCCCATTCATCGGCTTTCCCGTCAATGGTAATGGAACCAGAAGTCCATTTCGATTTTGAGATAAGGCTTTGCGAGAAACCGATTAAAGGGGTGGCGAAAAGGAGGAGGAGAAGGAAGGTGTATTTCAAGATATGGTTAATGTGGGTGTTTAGCATTTTGCAACGGATTAAAATCCATTGTTTCAACGTGAATCATCCCTATGGGATTCACCATCAGGCGGAAGCTGAATCCCGTTGGGATGATTCACATTTTAGGGATGGGTTTTAACCCGTCCGCATTTTGTTATTGTTTTTCAGCAAGTTTATTCATTGTTTTAGCTATTCTGTCCACTTTTGTTTCTTCTGTTTTAGCGGAATAAATCCATTCCAACATGGCTTTTTGTTCGGCGTGAGAAGATGAACTGAAAGCCTGATAAATTGCGGGGTCTTCCTCCAGACAAAGTTTTAGTTCTTCGGGTATTTCGGTTGGAAGATTATCCGGGTAGAGAATAATGCTTACCCAATCGCCTTCCTGTTTTCCGATTTTCTTTCTAATCTCGGCTTTTACGGGTAAAAAGAGTCCACCACCTCCCATTGGAGCTAAATTATACCCTTTTATTTCGTATCCATCAATTGTTCCACGAACTCTTACCCAACCAAAATGAGCATGCTTATCGGGCGATACTTCAGGGATTTTTGCAAATGTCCAGCCACCTTTCCCAGGAAATTTCTCTAATAGATATTTCTTGTTTACAAGTGGGTTATCCAATTTTTGAAAATAGATAATTACTTTATTTCAATCCCTTTTTCTCCCTCCAGCGTTCGTTAAAGGATTTAGGGGCCAGTTTGGGTAATTCTCTTCTTGCCCCCCAGGTTGATTTGAAAAAGCTTTTCAGGAAGAAGTTTTTCACGCCCGAACCTCCCTTATTCATAAGGTTTCTGTTTAGCGATATTTTTTTCCAGAAAAGCATAGCAAAGTCGTCCATTTTAGAACTGGAATGCTGCGTAATGGAATCGCGACGATTGTGTAGTAAATGCTTGTGAATATCAATCTTTACTGGGCAAACTTCGGTGCAGCGACCACATAGTGAAGAGGAATAGCTTAAATGTTTGAAATCATTTAAGCCCTTCATCACCGGGGTAATTACTGAACCGATTGGGCCGCTATATGTAGTGGCATAAGCATGTCCGCCGATGTTACGATAAATGGGGCAGGCATTCAAACAAGCACCACAGCGAATACAACTCAGTGCCTCCCGCTGTTCGGGCTGGGCAAGAAGGTTGGTGCGGCCATTATCCAATAAAATAACGAACATTTCATCCGGGCCGTCCACTTCATCGGGTTGGCGTGGACCGGTGAGTAAAGTATTGTAAACAGTAACTTTTTGCCCGGTGCCGTGAACAGCTAGAAGCGGAAAGAACAAATCTAAATCGGCCAAATTGGGAATAATTTTCTCGATTCCCACAATAGAAATAATGGTCTTTGGGAAGGCTACGCTCATTAACTGATTGCCTTCGTTTTCGGTAACGGCCACCGCTCCCACATCGGCCACAAGGAAATTTCCTCCGGTAACGCCAAGCTCGGCTTCGGGATATTTTGCCCGTAATATTCTACGCACAAAGGCCATAATGTCGGAAGGGCTGCTGCCTTCGGGTAAGCCCTTTTTCTCGTGAAACAATTTCGCCACATCTTCTTTGCTTTTGTGCATTGCCGGGGTAACAATGTGGTAAGGCGGTTCGCCATCAAGCTGCTGAATATATTCGCCTAAATCGGTTTCAATACTCTCAATTCCGGCTTGCTCCATGTGGTGGTTAAGATGAATTTCTTCGGTAACCATACTTTTGGCTTTTACCAAAGTTTTAGTATTAACTCGTTTGGCTATTTTCAGAATTTCGTCAATGGCTTGGTCAGCATTTTCAGCCCAAAGCACTTTGCCGCCACGTTTCATAAAATTGGCTTCAAATTCTATTAAATACTTGTCTAAGTTATTGATAGACTTTGCTTTTATGGATGCTGCCCGTTCTTTGGCTAATTCTAAATCGGCATAAATATGTTTGCCTTCTACTACCTTTTTATCGTATTGCGAAATATTGAAAAGTAGCTTGCGTTTGTGTTCTTTATCAAAGGCTTTTTTGTCGCTGGTGGCTAAGAAATCGCGGAGATTTTCGGTCATAAATGGGAGGTTGAATTCATCACAAAATTAAGGTGAATAATCGTTGGTTGAACGGAAAGTAGAGTAGAGAGAATTACACACAAAATTTGTTGATAATTCTTTTCCCTTTCCTTGCTTCTGCCCTCAAGCAACTCTATCAAAGCCCGCTAAATTGCACGCAAATTCAAACCCCCAATGACCGGATTAAAGAAAATTAAAAGTGCCTTACTGTCAGTATATTATAAAGATGGATTAGAACCAATTGTTAGGCAATTAGTAGCTCAAGGCGTTACGATTTATTCTACCGGAGGCACTCAAACTTTCATAGAAAAACTGGGTTTAGCTGTTGTGCCTGTTGAAAACCTTACTTCATATCCTTCCATTTTGGGTGGAAGGGTAAAAACACTACATCCTAAAGTGTTTGGTGGAATTTTAAGTAGAAGAGAAAATGAATCAGACATACAGCAACTAGCCGAGTATCAGATTCCGGAGATAGATTTAGTAGTGGTGGATTTATATCCGTTTGAAGAAACTGTTGCAGCTGGCGGAAGTGCCGATGAAATTATTGAGAAAATTGATATTGGAGGGATTTCCCTCATTCGTGCTGCTGCCAAAAATTTTAACGATGTAATGATTGTGGCTTCCAGAAACGAATATCCCATTTTGCAAGAAGTTTTAGATAAAAACGATGGTGAAACCACTATTGATATTCGCCGAAAACTGGCTACTATCGCTTTTCAGGTATCATCGGGTTACGATAAAGCCATTGCCGAATGGTTTGCCGGGAAATTAGACAATGCCAAGAATGAAACCCCGCTTCGGTATGGCGAAAATCCTCATCAAAAAGCGGAGTATCAGGGCAATTTGAATGAAATTTTCGAGAAGCTGAATGGAAAGGAAGTTAGCTACAATAACCTGCTAGATATTGATGCTGCTGTTAATTTGCTTTCTGAATTCAGCGACACCACTTTTGCTATTCTCAAACATAATAATGCTTGTGGAATTGCCAGCCGACCAACGGTTTTAGAAGCGTGGACAGTGGCTTTAGCTGCCGACCCGGTTTCAGCTTTTGGCGGAATTTTAATCACCAATGCGGTGGTGGATGAGGCTACGGCTAAAGAGGTGAATAAACTGTTTTTTGAGGTAATAATTGCTCCCGGTTTTGAGCCAGAAGCTCTTACTATTTTAAAAAGTAAACCCAATCGGATTATCCTTCGCCAAAAACCGTTTAATTTTCCTGATAGAAATGTGAGAACCGCCTTGAACGGGGTATTGGTGCAAGATCGTAATGCTAAATCGGAAACCTTAGCCGACCTTAAAACCGTAACCAATGCTTTCCCCGATGGCAACCAGATTGAAGATTTGCTTTTTGCCAATAAAGTGGTGAAGCACACAAAAAGCAATTGCATAGTATTGGCTAAAAACAAATCCCTGCTTGCAAGCGGCACCGGGCAAACCAGCCGTGTGGACGCATTGAAACAAGCCATCGAGAAAGCCCAAGCCTTTCAGTTTGATTTAAACGGCGGCGTGATGGCAAGCGATGCATTTTTCCCTTTCCCAGACTGCGTGGAGATTGCTTACAATGCCGGAATTAGAGCTGTGGTGCAACCCGGTGGCTCGGTAAAAGATCAACTAAGTATTGACTTTTGCAATGCAAACAAAATGTCGATGGTGATGACCGGGACAAGGCATTTTAAGCATTAGTAGTTTTTCATTAAAGGCTTTAACTGCATCAAAAAGTCCATATTGCCTTCGGAGTAATAATAGAAATTTAAAAAGGAGATATAGTCGCTATTTAGGCCAAAGTAGTGCAAGGTTTTTTTTACTATGGGTTTGAAATAAAGGCTATTGGAAAAGGATTCATCCAAATAGTCATCGTTTTTAACAAGTGATGAATTTATTTTATACCAGTTAGTTGATGGGTTTATGGTGCAATCAGAAGTATATGGTACAATGCTATGTCCGAAACTATGCTTAATTAATTTCCGGCCGACAACTGAATTTAATTGCTGTTTAATCAACTGCTTTACTTCCTTCAATTCTAAAGGTTCATTTGTTTTAGGGTCAATATAATAAGTGCAAAGCATAGGGTCGAGAGCATACACTTTGCTGTTTAGAATCACGGCGGGTAGGGTATGCAAATACAAATAATAACCCGTTGAATCGGTGGCGGCCAGCTTGAGAGTTCCGGAAACAATTCCTAAATCATTTAAAACAGCAGCCGTAAAACTGGCATATTCCCATTCTTGGCCGCTCATTTTATCGGTGGCAAATGCCACATATTTATCTTTTCCCGAACTTAAATTTTTGTTCATTCCAATATTGAAATTGCCCCGGTTTGCCGTTTCGTAAACCAAGCGTAATACTTGCTCAATTTTATCCCATTCTTTGAGATTAGATGATTTTGCAATAAATTTATCGTATTGAGCAACAGCGGTTGTGCTGTCGATGTGTGAATATTTCTTAAAGTTAATTCGGCTATAATTTAGAGCATCGAATTGGTTTTGAATTTGCTGCTTTTTAGTTGAATCCAAACCATTCATTCTATCTTTTGCAATTACTAAAAGACTTCTATACAACTTAGTGCAACACGTGTCGATTGTTTCAATTTTGTCATTGCTTTCAAATTGCAAATTCCATTCTCTGTTTCCTTTAAAAACAGTGCATTCTCTTCTGCTTATTTGTGAGAATGAATCTTTAACTTTTGTTACAAATTCATTACTTCCTTCAGCATAATTTAAAAACGCAAAAAATGAAAAATAGTCAATCAAATAGCCTTTTCGTTTTAGGATATTTTCGATTTTTAGGATAAAATTATTAGAATTAGCAAAACTAACATCTGGCTCATCGTCCCCTTTGTACAAATCACCATCAATTTTATATAAAACTATTGATGAATCGGGCGTGCAACCCAATTTATTGATGCTTAAACCATGCCCAGCACCATGATTAATTGCTAAAGCACTAATTTGGTCATTCTTGCGTTCTTTAAGAAAGTTAATTAATGAAACAAAGTCTATTGGTTCTTTGGTAAGTTTATTGACATAATATGTGCAAAATAGAGGGTCTAACAAATATAATCTATTCTCAACTATAACCCCAGCAACAGTATGTAATCCTAAAAAATTACCCAATGAATCCTTAGATGAAAACCCCAAAATGCCGGCAAGCAATCCTAAATCTTTTAAAACACTGGCAGTGTAAGTAGCATATTCGTTGCACTGACCGCTTAATTTATTTGTCATATAAGCTATGTGTTTTGATTTTCCGGTTAAATAAGTGGTATCTGTTTCGGTTTCATATCCGCCACAGTTTGCTGTTTCATAAACCAATTTTAGGGTGCTGTTGACCTTTTCCCAATCGCTTTTGGTTTTGTTTGTTCCAATAAACTTATCGTATTCTGCTTCGACAGAATCAATTCTCACCGGTTTGTAAGATTTGACTTTCGCCGGGTAAAATTTTATTTCATTTGCGTTTTTTTTGTAATCAATTCTCTTAGCTGCGGAAAGTTGGCTTAACCACTCCGCTATCATACTTTTATACTGCATTTCTGCATTTATGCAGCAAGAATCACAAGGGGTATTTAATTTATTTTCCTGACTAAAACTTGAATTAAATTGGAAGAAACAAAATAAAAGAAGAAGGAATACTTTGTGGGATTTAAGCATTAAACTATTGGTGAAGTAGTATTTTTAGATTGGATGTATTTAAACCAATGTTGTTATTTCTCAATGTAATTAGAGTTCAAAAGTAAGCACTTATTGTTTTAATATGATTTTAAGAATACTAACGAATCGAAGTATTTAGACAAAACTTAATTTGTAAAGGGGGGAGAATTTTCTTTCCCAAAACTTATCAACTTCGCTAAGTTCTGAAACTGCACACTCTATTTTTGTCCTCCCGCAAAGTCATCTTACCTAATACCTCTCACCTCATACATTCCCATGCCATTCAACCACCTTCACACCCACACCCAGTTCAGTCTTTTGGATGGTGCTGCCGATATTTCCAAACTATACAAAAAGGCCGTAAAAGATGGGATGAGGGGTATGGCTATAACCGACCACGGCAATATGTTTGGCGTGTTTCAGTTTGTAGCTGAAGCCGCAAAGCATAAACTTGAAGATGGTTCAGCTGCCATAAAACCCATTGTTGGCTGTGAGTTTTATATGGTGGAAGATAGGAGCAAAAACAAATTTACAAAAGACCAAAAAGATGTTCGCCGCCATCAATTGCTTTTAGCTAAAAACGATGAAGGTTACCGCAATTTGGTGAAACTGTGTTCGCTGGGGTATATGGAAGGCTTGTATGGTAAATATCCGCGGATAGATAAAGAATTGCTGTTGAAATATAAGGATGGGCTTATAGCTACCACTTGCTGCATTGGAGCCGAGGTGCCGCAAACCATTTTGAAAAAGGGAGAGGCAGAGGGCGAAAAGGTTTTTCAGTGGTGGTTAGAACAGTTTGGCGATGATTATTTTGTGGAAGTTCAACGCCACGGAATGGCCGATCAAGACAAGGTAAACGAGGTGCTTATCCGCTTTGCCCGCAAATACAACGTGCCGATTATTGCCTCGAACGATTCGCATTATGTGGATCAACAAGACTGGAACGCACACGATATTTTGCTGTGCTTGAATACCGGTGAAAAGCAATCTACACCTAAATTTAAAGAAGAATTTGCCGACGATGACGTGTCGGTAAAGGGAAAACGGTTTGCTTTTTTCAACGACCAGTTTTATTTTAAAACCACCGCCGAAATGGAAAAACTTTTCAGCGATGTGCCAGAAGCCGTGGACAATACCAACATTATTGTGGATAGGGTGGAGCATCTGAAACTGAAAAAAGACATCCTGCTTCCTTTTTATGAAATTCCCAAAACCTTCACTACGCAAGATGAATATTTAGAACATCTTACATACGAAGGAGCCCGCCAACGCTACGGCGATTTGCTGCCCGATGGCCACCGTGAACGTTTGGAGTTTGAGCTGAATACCATCAAGATTATGGGTTTTGCGGGCTATTTTCTCATCGTTGCAGATTTCATCAAAGCCGGGAAAGATTTAGGGGTGCTGATTGGCCCCGGTCGTGGGTCGGCGGCGGGGTCGGCCATTGCCTATTGTATCGGAATCACGAATATCGACCCCATTAAATACAACCTTCTTTTTGAACGTTTTCTGAATCCAGAACGAAAGTCTATGCCTGATATTGACACCGATTTCGATGACGAAGGCCGTCAAAAGGTTATAGATTATGTGATTCAAAAATATGGCAAAAATCAGGTTGCACAAATTGTAACCTATGGCACTATGGCCGCTCGAAGCAGTATTAAGGATGTGGCTCGTGTGCTTGATTTGCCCCTCAACGAATCGAATGAATTAAGCAAACTCGTTCCAGAAAAGCCAGGGATTACACTCAAGCGGGTGATGGAAGCTCCACTTTCCGGGGCTGATAGTTTGACCGATAAGGAAGGCATTACTTCAGATGATTTAGAAAATGTAAAGAAATTTAGAGAACGAGCCAATGGTGATGATTTGCAAGCAGATGTAATAAAAGAAGCCTTGATTTTAGAAGGCTCGGTTCGAAATACAGGCGTTCATGCTTCGGCCTTAATTATAGCTCCTAGCGACCTTACCGGGATTTTACCCGTTGCCGTGAGTAAGGATTCAGGTATGCTTGTTACACAGTTTGAAGGAAACGTAATTGAAGATGCCGGGGTAATTAAAATGGACTTTTTGGGACTGAAAACCCTCACCATCCTTAAATATGCCCTTCAGCTGATTGAGCAAAATCATGGGGTAAAGATTGATATTGATTACCTGCCTTTGGATGATGAAAAAACCTATCAACTCTATCAGCGGGGCGACACCAATGCTACGTTTCAGTTTGAAAGTGAGGGAATGCAAAAGCACCTTCGCGACCTCAAACCCGACAAGTTTGAGGATTTGATTGCCATGAATGCCCTGTATCGTCCTGGACCGATTGCCTATATCCCTAACTTTATCAAACGTAAGCACGGGCAGGAAAAAATTGAGTATGACCTTGAGGCCATGGAGGAATATTTATCGGAAACGTACGGTATCACTGTGTATCAAGAGCAGGTGATGTTGCTTTCGCAGAAATTGGCCAATTTCTCGAAAGGCGATGCCGACATTCTGCGTAAAGCGATGGGGAAAAAGCAAAAGGCCGTACTCGATAAAATGAAAATTCAGTTTATGGAAGGCTGTGAAAAGAATGGCCACGACCCAAAGACTTGCGAAAAAGTTTGGACTGACTGGGAGGCTTTTGCCCAATATGCCTTCAATAAATCACACTCCACTTGCTATGCTTATGTTGCCTATCAAACGGCTTATCTCAAGGCTCATTATCCTGCTGAATACATGGCAGCGGTACTAACCAACAACAGTGGAAATATTGATAAAATAACCTTCTTTATGGAGGAAGCTAAGAAAATGGGAATCCCCGTAAAAGGCCCCGATATCAATGAAAGTGACATTGTATTTGCAGTAAATAAAAAGGGTGAAATCCGTTTTGCCTTGAGTGCCATTAAAGGCGTTGGCGAAGCGGCTATGGTGGATATGATTCAGGAAAGAACAAAAGGACCTTTTGCCACCATTTTTGATTTTGTTGAACGGGTTAATCTTCGCACGGTAAACAAGAAAAACTTGGAAGCCCTGTCGCAAGCCGGAGCATTAGATTCATTGGGAATTGAACGTTATGCTTACTTTTTGAGTGAAGATAACGGCCAAACAACCTTCATTGAAAGGCTTATCCGTTATGGAAACAATTTACATGAATCTGCTGAGAAAACCAGCGGCTCGCTCTTTGGCGACAGTGAAGAAGTGGAAGTTAAAAAGCCTAATATCCTGAAAGGCGAAACTTGGGGCAAGCTCGAAGAACTGAAACGAGAGAAGGAAATGATTGGTATTTACCTCAGCGGCCACCCCTTGGACGACTATAAATTGCAGATGAAATATTTCTGCACCAATATTAAGTTAAGTGCCATTACTGCCGATCTCAAGCCTTTTAAAGGTCGTGAATTGATACTTGGAGGAATAGTAACCGGGGTAGAGCATCGCACCACCAAAACCGGCAAACCATTTGGCAAATTTAAACTCGAAGATTATGATGGAACATTGGAGTTTATGCTTTGGAGTGAAGATTACCTCAAATTCAGGAATCACTTAATAGATAGCCTTTTTGTGGCCGTAAAATGTGTGGTGAAACCCCGAGGTTGGGGCAACGATACTACCGAAACCCTCGAACTGAAAATTAGCCATATTCAATTATTAGAAGAAGCAGGTAAGGGGCAAACCAAAACCATTACGCTCAATATGCCAATAGAAGCCGTATCAGAAGTATTCATCACCTCGATATCGGAAACGCTAAACCAAAATAAGGGCAGCAACAAATTCCGTATTCTGTTCGACGACCCTTCCAGTGGCACCAAACTTGACACCTTCTCCCGCTCGCACCGGGTGGACTTAAACTCTGAGTTTGTTAATTTCTTGGACGGATTGGGCTTTGGGAGTTGGGAGTTGAACTAAGGGAGTAGAGATTTATTTTAGTTCTGTTTAGTGAAATTTTCCATTTGCCACTAAAGAAACTATTCTATTTTTGAACCCAAATACTTAAAAATTAACAAAATGAAAATCTTAAAATTTGTACTCATTGGTCTTGTATCCATTATTGCCTTAGCCTTAATTGCGGCTTTGTTTATAGATCAAGATATTACCATAAAAAAGGAAATTACCATTAATAAGCCTAAGGCTGACGTTTTTTCCTATCTTAAATTATTAAAAAATCAGGACAATTATAGCGTTTGGGCAAGGATGGATCCAAATCAGAAAAAGGAATTTAGAGGCGAGGATGGAACAGTTGGATTTGTTTCTGCATGGAATGGAGAGGTTTCTGGAGTTGGAGAACAGGAAATTAAGAAAATTGCAGAAGGCGAAAGAATGGATTTTGAACTTCGTTTTAAAAAACCCTTTGAATCCACTGATTATGCATATATGACCACAGAATCAGTGTCGGACAGTGCAACTAAAGTGGTTTGGGGCTTTGAAGCCAAAATGGAATACCCGAAAAATTTAATGATTCCATTAATGGATATGAATAAAATGCTCGGCGACCAATTGCAGACAGGTTTAGACACCCTAAAATTTGTTGTGGAAAAGCAATAGTTTTATTGATAATTTTCAATTGTTAATGCAAAACTTTGTTTTTTCTTTTTGAAACATAACCAGCGGTTTTAGCCTCGGTTCTTTTTGCGGATAAACAAATGAGTGAGTTTACTATCCCATACCATCATGCGGAGGCCAAAGTCAGCCATTGCTAATCCCATCTTCATATACTTTGGCATTTGGGGAATCTGAATATTCATTGAATTACTTTCGTGGCTAACGGTATAGATTGGTGTAATTGAAGGAATGGGAATTTCAGTACCCTGCTGAATTTCCTGCGGCTTTCGGGGACTTGTCTCAATCCCGGTTAAGCGGTCGAAGTGCTCTGCATTGTCCGTGTCAGATTGTAGAGATTCGTCACTGATTTGCTGTGCTTTAAGCATATTTGCTGTAATTAATCCCAGAACGAAGAAGATAAGAAGTTTCATAATTTTAATGATTGTTTTATAGAACAACGCAAAACTTTAAGGTTTCGTATATAAAATTGAAAATAAATTTTATAATGCTTTTTCCAATATCAAATCCTACTTTTGCCGTATGAAGAATAAAAAAGACATTGTAGATAATTGGTTACCCCGCTACACCGGAACACCATTAGATAAATTTGGTAAGTGCATATTGCTTACCAACTTTCAGAACTACGTAAATCTATTTGCATCACAGAACAATGTGGAAGTAATGGGTTTAGATAAACCTATGCCTAATGCCACCGCCGGAAATATCTCTATTATCAATTTTGGGATTGGAAGTGCTAATGCAGCCACTATCATGGATTTACTTTCGGCCATTGACCCAACCGCCGTTTTATTCCTTGGGAAGTGTGGTGGTTTGAAAAAGAAGAATAATGTGGGAGATTTGATTTTACCTATTGCGGCTATTCGCGGCGAAGGAACATCAAACGACTATTTTCCGGCAGAAGTGCCTTCGCTGCCTGCGTTCAGCTTGCAACGAGCAGTTTCTACAAGTATCCGCCAAAACAATTGCGACTACTGGACCGGAACCGTTTACACTACTAACCGCCGCGTGTGGGAGCATGATGGGGAATTTAAAAAGTATTTGCAAAAACTCCGTGCTATGGCCATTGATATGGAAACGGCTACCCTGTTTTCAGTTGGTTTTTATAATGAAATACCTACCGGGGCTTTACTTCTAGTTACCGATCAACCTATGATTTCATCAGGGGTGAAAACGGATAAAAGTGATTTAAAAGTTACCAAAAACTTTACCGAATTGCATCTTAAAGTGGGAATAGATTCACTAAACGAATTAATTAACAATGGACAAAGCGTTAAGCATTTGAGGTTCTAAGTTTAATTTGATTTTTTGATTTTATTGGAGTACGAAATGGCATTAATTGAAGGCGAGGCTCTCCGGGAGATACTTCCTCAAAAGTTTCCGATGGTGATGGTGGATAAGCTGCTTTTTTCGGATGAGAAAACGGCTGTTTCAGGATTCACTATTTTGGCAGATAATATATTCTGTGAAAATGGTTTTTTCACGCAGGCTGGCATGCTTGAAAACATTGCCCAAACTGCTGCCATCAAGTCGGCTTATCAATTTAAGCAGACAATTTCAGAATCAAACGAACCTGTAGATCCTCCCATAGGTTTTATAGGAGCCATAAATAATTTTGTGCTTCATAAGTTACCGGCTATTGATTCAACAATCGAGACAACCATCACAATTGAAGCCGAAATGATGGACATAAGCCTTATTTCGGCGGTAGTGAAATGTGCCGAGGAAGTGCTTGCTACCTGCACCATGAAGATTTTTGTGCGAAAGTGAAATAAGTGTTGGCGATTTATAACTAGACTACTGATAAATGCCACTATCGCCCTCCGACATCTTCGATTCCTCAACCAAGAAACATATTTTATTTGCTCCATTGGATTGGGGCTTAGGGCATGCCACTCGCTGTGTTCCGCTTATTAAAAGGGCCTTGCAAGCCGGACACAAAGTAACTATTGCTGCCGATAAACGTCCGCTGGCATTGCTTAAGTCAAGCTTTCCTGAGGTTAATTTTATCAGGTTTAAAGGGTATGAGAT
>CANJNG010000096.1 GCA_947475205.1 Bacteroidota bacterium | reverse complement strand
CACTAACGCAAACGCCGAGTCCTTTAACTCCAAAATAAAACATTTTAGAGCGAATCTAAGAGGTGTAACAGATGTCAAATTCTTCCTCTTTAGACTTGAAAAATTGTTCGCATAAATCATTTGCTCCCCAGAAAATAAGTCTGACCCCTTTGCAAGGGTATTCCCGAAGAAACTCTGTATTCAGGCTCTTGGGGTATTCCTCAAAATCTCTACCTGCAATTTAGATTGCTTTACGAGCACATTACCATTGACAGATTGAATTTAAACCTTAAGTAGAATAGGGCAAAAAGGGAATTAACCTTATTGCAATAAGGTTAATTCCCTTTTTGCAGGTAAGGATTGCTTAGTGAGTACACTACTATTGACGCAACTTTTCCTGTCATTACATATTGCGTTATTTGAAAAATATAAGGACTTGCAATGACACAATGAATTATGAAAGAGGGCTATCATATTTTCGTCTGGCAATAATTGCAAACAGGCCGCATAACACATTCCCCACACTTCGGAATTGTTGGCCGACAGATTTCTCTTCCTAAAAAAGAAATTGCCATTCCCAATTCGCCCCAGTCTTTTCTGGGAATAGCCTCCATCAGTTGTTTTTCAATTTTCTTGGGATCATCGCCTGCGGCAACTCCAATGCGGGGAGCAACCCTCACAACATGTAAGTCCACAATAATTCCTTCAGCCTCTTTTTCGGCTTCACGCATAATTACATTTGCCGATTTTCGGCCAATTCCGGGCATAGTAGTCAAGCCATCCATGGTGAGCGGAATATTGGCGTTTGATTTCACCTTTTGAGATAGTTCGGTCAACCATTTTGCCTTGTTTCCAAAATTCCGAATCTTGTGAATTAACGGAAAAAGCGTTTCAGGCGTGGCGTTAGTCAAAGCTTCCATATTTGGATACGCCTCAAAAAGTGCTGGAGCTACGTTGTTTATGTTCTTATCTGAATCCTGAGCCGACAATACGACCATTACCAACAGTTGATAAATATCCTTGTATTCCAAAGGGTGTTGTTTGCCTTTGTATTTATCAATTAAAGGTTGAAAAGCTGTTTGCCAATCGATGCCTGAAAACAGGTTGGATGACATTGTGGTTCGTGATGAATAGAGTAAGCTCGTATAAAATTTAGGTTTATTGCTATCTACATTCCCACTTTCACAACCTTTCGGCTATATTTCTTTCCGCCCAATTCAAAATTTAGCAAGTAATTTCCGGCAGGAAGCGATGCTCCATTTACATCCCAATATTGAATTCCCGGACTTGTTACTACTCGGGTTTCGTTTAAGATTGATTTCCCTTCTATGTTGGCAAGTGAAAGCGAAATTTTTCCGGTTTGCTCTGTGTAGAATTGCAGCATAAATTTATCGAAAAACGGATTTGGAAACACTCCAAAAAACACGTTTTTATCCTTGTTACTAATACCAACAGAGGAATATATTGGGCGAGGCGGTTGAGTTGGGTTTATATCGCCAACAGATGCACTATTTGCAACTCTTAGCCAACGTTCTCCGGCAAGCGTATAGCGTGAATCTGCTTCATTTTTGGTGTAAACTGTGTCAGTTACAGCACTAATAATGTTGTGGTCACATTGCGTTCTGGTTTTATTTACATCCAAAACATAATAGCCTTTTCTAGAAAGTTCAGCATATTTAATGTGTGGCAAAAGTGTTGTGAGAACACTTCCTGAAACAGGCAGAGGCGAACTTTGAGAAGTGATACTAGTGCAAACAAATTCAACCCCTACAGAACCTTGACCAGTGGAAGCATTGTAACTTCCATCCTGATGTGGCAAATCCATGCTCCAGGCGGTATGAATATCCCCTGTTAGAACCACGAAATTTTGAATGTTGCGGCTTAAAATATCATTATAGAGTTTATTGCGTTCTGCAGGATAGCCATCCCATTGATCGGTATTGGCTAATTGACCAAAAATTTTAAGGGGAGCCATCATCACTTGATTTCCTACCACATTCCAAGTTGTGGTGGCTGTATCCATACCATTTACAAACCAGTCGTACTGCTGGGGGCCAAGTAAGTAACGAGTGGTATCGTTAAAGTCTGGTGCTGAAGCAGCTTCTTGCACTGTGCGGGCATAGTGGCGGGTGTCCACCATGTGCAGGGTTAGCAAATCACCCCAACGGAATCTTCTAAAAATTTTTGCATTGTTGCCGGGTTCGGGCATACGGATTGGAATCCATTCGGCGTGGGCTTGTTCAGCGGCAGCTTTCCGAGCCTGATAATTACCTTCGGTGCTGTCGGTATGGTTTTCGGCACCATCATACCAGGAGTTGTTGGCTACTTCATGGTCGTCCCAAGTAATAATGAAGGGGTAGTTTTGATGAAGCCACATCAAATCCTTGTCTAAATGGTAATGCGAATAACGGGTACGGTAATCAGAAAGTGTTACAATTTCATTTTCGGGCAAACTGGTTCTACCACCCACGCTTGAACTAAAGCCACCTGTTTTGTATTCATAAATATAATCGCCTAAGTGAATGATAGCATCTAAGTCGTTGCGGTCGGCCAAATCGCGATACGCATTATAAAAACCATCTTCGTAATTGGCACAGGAAACAACTCCAAACCGCAAACTATCCACATCACCAGCAGGAAGTGTACGTGTTCTTCCAATCAAGGATTTTTTGCCGTTTTGTTCAAATTGGTAATAGTACCAGCTATTAGGTTGAAGTCCTGTGGCATCTACATTTATCGAGAAGTCTTTACTTGCATCAGTATTTACGCTACCTTGGGTTACTATGGTTGCAAAAGTAGTGTCAGTGCCAACTTTCCAATTAACGGTTTGAGCCGATGAATCTTCGGGGGTAATTCTTGTCCAAAGAATAACCCTGTCTGAAAGCGGATCGCCTGATGCTACGCCGTGATAAAACGGTTTTAAATCGGCACTAACAAACGAACGCATTGGCGAGTTTACCTGATTAGTGGTTTGGGCTATTGAAGCCGCTGATAGCCCGAAAACTCCGCAAATAAAGAGTAAAGATTTTTTCATCTAAAATTGATTTTGCGGCAAAGATATAGTTATTGAAACAACCTTATATAATTGAAAATAATTATCATTAATTTATAAGAAACATAGGTGTTACGCTGTTAGCCAATGAATAGCTTCGCCTACCTTTGGCAATCATCAATCCTCAGTAAATTGTCTTTCAAAGCCCAAGTTCACTCTGCCTGCATTGCACAAATAGGCGAACGCATTCGTAATTTTCATGAGACATTGGCCGACCTTAGCGATGGGGCAAAAAACGACGCAAAAAGTACAGCGGGTGATAAGCATGAAACGGCCAATGCTATGATGCAACTTGAACGTGAAAAAATTAGTCGGCAGCTTTTAGAAACCCTTGATCAATATGCTATTCTCCAACGTTTGGAAAACCATATTTCCAGCACAAAAATTGGCTTTGGAAGCCTGATTAAAACCAACAGGGGCTATATTTATCTCAGCATTCCGATGGGGAAGCTGCTAATAGACACGGAAACCATGATGGTTATTTCGCCCAAATCACCATTGGGAGTAAAGCTAATTGGGCTAAGCCAGAGGAATAGTGCAGAAATAAACGGAACAGTATATGTAGTTGAGGAGGTTTGGTGATGTACCCCACAACTCACTTGGAACTTCTAGTTCGGATGGCAAATATGTCAATATGAATAAGCCTTCCCATTAACCAAATTTAACCTCGCCGCAAACTTCAATTCACGCTATCTTCGCCATTCCGTATGGCAGCCGAGCAAACCAACTACCGCCAACTTGTCGAAAAGTTGGATGCTTTTATCCGAAAGTATTACACCAATCAATTGCTGCGTGGCCTTATTTATTGCCTTACGCTGTTTTTAGGGTTCTATCTGGTGGTGAGTTTCGCCGAGTATTTTGGCAACTTTTCTATCACAGTTCGCACTGTTTTATTCTACACATTTTTAGGTGTGAATGCCATAGTTATAGCCCGGTTAATTGTCATTCCATTACTTAAACTTTACAAACTTGGAGAAACGCTCAGCTACGAGCAGGCCGCCGAAATAATTGGAAAGCATTTTCAGAACGTGAACGACAAATTGCTGAATGTATTGCAACTCAACAGTCAGTTTGAAGCCGGAAATGCTCAAAGCCTTCAACTGCTCGAAGCCAGCATCTCGCAAAAAACCATTGAATTGTCTCCAATCCCTTTTGTGTCTGCGGTTGACTTTGGCGAAAACAAACGCTTTCTGGTGTATTTGAGTCCCATACTTTTAGTGTTGATGCTGGTGTTTTTTATCTGGCCATCAATCCTTACCGAAAGCACAGACAGGCTAGTTCATCACAATGTATATTTTGAACCCAAAGCCCCATTTTCGTTCACATTAGTAAACAACGATTTAAAATGTGTACGTCACGAAGACTTCACCCTTAACATAAAAATTGACGGAAGCGAGGTTCCCAATGAAGCTTTTATTGAAGTTGGGAATGCCCGATACAAATTGGATAAAGAGAGCCTTACTGCTTTTCATCACACGTTTAGAAGTGTGCAGAAAAACACCGCATTCCGCTTCTATGCCGATGGATTTTATTCCAAACCGTTTGAACTAGTCGCACTACCGAATCCGGTTTTGCTTGATTTCGACATAAGATTAGACTATCCGGCTTATACCGGCAAGCAGGACGAAGTATTGAGCAACACCGGTGATATATCTGTTCCGTTTGGCACTAAAGCCGCCTTCACTTTCCGGACACGCGATACCCGTAGTATAAAGCTTGCATTTAATGATACGTCTTTCGCCATTAGCTCCACCGAAACTGGTTCGTTTAAATGGAACGGCACACTTCGACAAAACAAATCCTATAGCATAACGGCTTACAATGAATATTTCCGTAGCCGCGATAGTGTTAAGTATTTCATAACGGTTATCCCTGATTTATACCCGACGATTGTTGTAAACGAACAAAAAGACAGCACTTCGGCCAAGCGGTTGTTCTTTTCGGGCGATGTGGGCGATGATTACGGTTTCAAAAAACTGAACTTCAATTATGTTTTTGTTGGTAAGAAAGATAGCTTGGGTAAACCTGTATCCGAATCAATAACAGCAGATATTGCTATAAGCAGTGCTGCCAAAACCGACGAGTTTTTTCACGTGTGGGATTTGAATGGCCTCAGTGTTAGTCCGGGAGACCAACTCGAATATTATTTTGAAGTGTTTGACAACGATGGGGTGAATGGCAGCAAAAGCAGCCGTAGCGAGAAACGCATTTACAAAATTCCCACCCTAAACGAATTGGCAGAAAAGAACGATAAACGTTCCGATGAAATTAAGCAGGACTTAGAATCTTCGCTAAGTATGGCCAAGCAATTGCAAAAGAAAATGGCCGACCTCAACAAGAAAATGATGGAAAAGAAAAGCCTAAGTTGGGAAGACCGAAAGAATATGCGGGAAATGCTCGAAATGCAAAAGGAGCTTGAAAACAAGGTGGACGAAGTGAAGAAAGAGAATCAGGCAAAGAATCAAGAGCAAAGCGAATTTAAGGAGATAGACCCCGAGGTGATGGAGAAGCAGCAACAGATTCAGAAGTTGTTTGATGAGATAATGACCGATGAGATGAAAAAACTTTTTGAGGAAATGCAAAAATTGGTGGATGAGGTGGATAAAGAGAAAGCTCAGGAAATGATGGATAAAATGAAGCTCAATAATGAAGATTTGACTAAGGAATTAGACCGAACCTTGGAACTTTTCAAAAAGATGGAGTTGGAGCAAAAGATGCAGGAAACAGCCGATAAGCTTGATGATTTGGCTAAGAAGCAAGAGGATTTGGCCAAACAAAGCGAGGACAAACAATCCGATAAAGCTGAACTAAAAAAGGAGCAAGACAAGCTGAATAAGGAATTTGAAGATGTAAAAAAAGACATCGAAGTGCTGAAGAAAAAAAATGAAGAATTAGGTAATGAAATGCCGCTCGACCAAACCGATAAAGAAAAAGAAGAGGTTAGCGAGGATATGGAAAAGAGTTCGGAGGAGTTAGACGATAACAAGAAAAAGCAAGCAGCCCAATCTCAAAAGGAAGCCGCAGAGGGGATGAAAAAAATGTCAGCGAAGATGAAAGGCATGATGGAATCGCAAGCAAAGGAAGGGGCAGAGGAAGATTTAAAAGCAATGCGGGAGATTTTAGAGAATCTACTCAAACTTTCTTTCGATCAGGAAAGCTTGGTGAATCAAACTAAAACCACCAGTATCAACGACCCGAATTATACCAAAATTGCCCGTCAGCAGCAAAAGCTAAAGGATGACAGCAAAATGATTGAAGATTCGCTGTTTGCACTCAGCAAACGTGTTCCCGCACTTGTAAGCACTGTTAACAAAGAGATAAATGCCATTAATGATAATATGGCGAAATCCATCGGTTATTTGGCAGATAGAAATGTAGGGCAAGCACAAAGTCGTCAGCAATTTTCGATGACGAGTATCAACAATCTGGCACTTCTCCTTTCCGAAATAGAACAACAAATGGCCCAAAGCCAAGCTCAAAGTTCAGGTAGTGGAAGCTGCAAAAAGCCCGGTAAAGGCAAACCCAAACCTTCAGCAGCGAATATGCGGGCAATGCAAGAACAACTTAGCAAGCAAATTCAGAAAATGAAAGAAGGAATGGAAAAGGGTGGCGAAAAACCCGGCAAGAAGAAAGGACAAGGTCAGGGTGGAATGATGAGTCAGGAGTTGGCTAAAATGGCCGCACAACAGGAAGCTATCCGTCAAATGATGGGCGATATGATGAAAAAACAAGCCGGAAAGGATGGAAAAATGGACAAAGGACAGCAGGGCAGTATGGGGAAAATGGCCGAATTGATGGAGCAAAACGAAACTGATATCGTAAATCGCAACATCACGAACGAAACTATGAAGCGTCAGCAAGAGATATTAACACGTCTTTTGGAGGCTGAAAAGGCCGAAAGAGAACGTGGAGAGGAAGAGAAAAGGGAGAGCAAAGAGGCGAAAACACAGGAATTTAGTAACCCTGCATTATTTATTGAGTATAAACGCAAAAAACAAAAAGAAGACGAATTGTTGAAAACTATCCCTTTAGGAATGCAACCTTTTTACAAAGGGAAAGTAAACAAGTATTTTAGCGTCATAAATGATTAATAACTCAATGATAACTTTACAAATGGCAAACCAGCACTTGAACTTCCCTTCACGGAGCGAGAACATCTCTTTAGTAGAAAAATTAATTGATGATGTGTGTTTGCAATATAAAGTAAATGAAGATTTTTATGGTAACATTTTAGTAGCCGTTACTGAAGCCGTAAATAACGCCCTATATCATGGTAACAGATTAAATCCTGATAAAAGTGTGGATATTCGATTTGAACCACAAAACGATACAACTCTAATATTTAAAGTATCTGACCAAGGCGAAGGATTTAATATTGATACTTTGCCCGATCCAACTAGTCCGGAAAACTTAGAGAAAATAAGCGGACGAGGTGTTTTCTTAATGAAAAGCCTTAGCGATAAAATAGATTTTGGTGATGAAGGACGAACAGTGGAAATGACATTTAAGTTGAATTAAAAAGTTAATGTTTATATAAAAAAGGCCTGCAATTGCAGGCTTTTTTTGTTTTTAAGAATTGATCTTTAGAATCAAACTTAGATTACACCCAATAAATTGTTATTGACACTTTCATAAACAGATGGTATAACTTTGCTAAATGGAATTAAACGAGATTACCGAATTCAAATCCTCCCCTTTAGTTAGGGAGAAACTTGCTAATATTGGTTACACCAAGACCTTTGCTGAAGGGGAAGCAATTTTAAATGAAAATTCATATATCAAAGCTATTCCGATAGTAACCTCGGGCAGTATTAGGGTGATGCGAACCGACGAAGATGGAAGAGAGATTTTACTGTATTATATCAAGGCTGGCGAAAGTTGTATTATGTCGTTTTTGGGCGGAATACATCAAGACACCAGCAAAGTGAACGCTATAGCCGAAGAAGATACTGAAATACTTTTTATCCCAATTGATAAAGTGGGCTTGCTTATTAGAGAATTTCCTGAATGGTTAGACTATATTTTCCGTTTGTATCACAAACGATTTGAAGAACTTTTGGATGTTGTAAATGCCATTGCATTCAAAAAATTAGATGAGCGGCTTTTAGGATTTATCAAAAAGAAATTTGAATTGACGAAAAGCAACACTCTGGAAGTTACCCACGAACAATTGGCTAATGAATTGGGTACCGTGCGTGTGGTAGTATCGCGTTTGCTAAAGCAAATGGAACAAGAAGGTTTGGTAAAACTAGGTAGAAATAAAATTACCTTAGTCTAAGGTAAAACATGACCAAAATCATCTCCCTATGTAACATAAGTTACAGTTGGGGGAAAAAATGGGCATCACCTTTGTCCTGAATAATTCTATTCACCTAAAAAGTTCATTTTATGAAAAAGAATATGGGAACCCTTGACAAAGCAATTCGCATTTTAATAGCTATTGGAATTGCGGGATTGTATTACGCAAACGTAATTTCAGGAACGGTTAGCATTATCTTGCTGGTACTTGCGGCTGTGTTTGTAATCACCAGTTTTATTAGTTTCTGTCCACTTTATTTGCCTCTTGGCATTAGCACAGCCGAGAAAAAATAGGATGGATTGGCAAAATGTGGCTCTTATAGCCTTAATAGGTTTAGGTGCAGGCTTGCTCGGCGGAATGCTTGGACTTGGTGGTGCCATTGTTATCATCCCGGCATTAGTAATGCTGCTGGGTTATTCGCAGCAAATGGCACAAGGCACTGCACTCATGATGATGGTGCTACCCGTGGGTTCATTGGCTGCTTTTCAGTATTACCAAAACGGATTTGTTAACATTAAAGCATCTTTAATTATGGCTGCGTTTTTTATGTTTGCAAGTTATTTCGGTGCTAAGTTTGCTACACAAATCCCACAAGAAACACTCCGAAAAGTATTTGCAGTGACGCTTGTAGTCATTGCAGCAAAAATGTGGATACAGAAATAATTACGAAACAATGAATAAATTTTGGAATGATCGGTATGCCGAACCAGAATATGCTTACGGCACTAAGCCCAATGAGTTTTTGAAAGTGGAATTGGCAAAATTAAAACCCGGAAAGATTCTTTTCGTTTCGGAAGGCGAAGGACGCAATGCAGTGTATGCAGCTTTGAAAGGCTGGGATGTGTATGCATTTGATTTAAGCAGGGTGGGGAAGCAGAAGGCTCTTGAATTAGCTAAATCTAAGAATGTAGAAATTCACTATCAACTTGCCGATGCTGCTTGGGTTAAATATCCAAAAATAAACTTTGATGTTATAGTGTTTATTTACGCTCAGTTTCCTGAAATTGTAAGAAAGAGGGTGCACGAAGAAGCAATAAAATGGCTTAGGAAACAGGGCCGTATAATTGTGGAGGGTTTCACCATTGATCAGCTTAAGCATAACTCATTTGGCCCAAAAGATGCCGGAATGCTTTACACACCCGAAATAATTGCTGATGATTTTGCAGGCATGGTTACAGAAAAGCTTACTGTGACTTCAACTATGCTAGATGAAGGTAAATATCACCAAGGCAGAGCCGAAATCCTTCGGTTTGTGGGACGCAAAGGAAAATAATTTTCCTTATGTAACATAAGTAGCCGTGGGGGCAGATTCTTGGGTTCAATTTTGCATCGTGAAATTCAGTAATTAAATCTAACATGAAAATAGAACAAATTTATACAAGTTGCTTGGCTCAGGGGGCCTACTATATTGAGAGCAATGGCGAGGCTGCTATCATAGATCCGCTTCGCGAAATATCGTCCTACTTGAATATGGCGAAAAGCCGGAATTCCAAAATAAAATATGTGTTTGAAACGCACTTTCACGCCGATTTTGTTTCCGGACATATAGACCTTGCGAAGGCTACGGGGGCATCTATAGTATATGGCCCCACCACTATGAAGATGGGTTTCGAAGCTATAGTAGGTAAAGATGGACAAGTGTTTAAGGTGGGTAACGCAAGCATTAAGCTCATTCACACACCCGGCCATACTATGGAAAGCAGTTGCTATCTTTTGATTGATGAAGATGGGAATGAAAAGGCACTCTTCACCGGAGACACGCTTTTTATTGGCGATGTAGGCCGGCCCGATTTAGCTCAACACGTTATAGCCGATTTAACACAAGAGAAATTAGCTGCCCATTTATTTGATTCGCTTCGAAATAAGATAATGCCTTTGGCCGATAACTTAATTGTGTATCCCGGGCATGGAGCCGGAAGTGCATGTGGTAAAAACATGAGCAACGAAACCACGGATACGCTCGGAAACCAAAAGAAATACAATTATGCTCTTTCGGCATCTACAACCAAGGAAGAATTTATAGCTGAATTGCTCACTGGGCTAACCTCTCCACCTGCATATTTCCCAAAAAATGTGTTGATGAACATTGGGGGATATGATGCTATTGATGAAGTGATGAAACGTGGGCTTAAATTCTTTTCTGCTAAGGAATTTGAAACGCTTATTTCATCTAAAAATGTATTGATCCTTGATACGCGTTCGGCTGCCGATTTCGGGAAAGGGTTTATTCCCAATTCCATAAATATTGGCATTGACGGAAGCTTTGCGGTGTGGGTTGGAACCTTGATTAAGGATATTAAACAAGAAATACTCTTGATTGCCGACCCCGGCCGCGAAGAGGAAATCATTACTCGCCTAGCCCGAGTGGGATACGACCATGCTATCGGCTTTCTGCAAGGTGGCATAGCTGCTTGGGAGACCGAGGGTTTTAAAACCGACAAAATTCAATCCATTTCAGCATCGGAGCTAGCCATTGAACAAGCAGCTAACCCCCAAATTACGATAGTGGATGTGCGGAAGCAAAGCGAATTTGAATCGGAACACATTATAGGCGTATCGAACCTTCCTTTGGATTTTGTGTATGATAAATTGCCCGAAATAGATACGAACAAAACCACCTATCTGCATTGTGCGGGTGGTTATAGGTCAATGATATTCGCTTCTATACTGAAAGCTAAAGGATATGATCATATTGTGAACGTTTCGGGGGGATTCAAAGCCATCAAAGAATCGGGTCAATTTAAGTTGACCGAATATGTGAGCCCTACAACATTGTTGTAAAATGAACTTTATTCTTAAATATAAATTCACCCTACTGGGTGTGGTTGTTGGCACCCTGCTCGGTTTTCTGTACTACTACTTTGTGGGATGTGCGAGCGGAACCTGTGCCATCACATCAAGCCCTATAAACAGTACGTTATATGGTGGATTGATGGGGGGCTTGTTCGTGAATATGTTTGAAAATTCTAAAAATAAATAAAATGAAAACAGAAACCATAGTGGTGGCCAACATGAAATGTGGCGGGTGTGCCACTACCATCAAAAACGAATTGCTGAAAGTAAACGGTGTGAAAACCGTGGAGGTATCGCTTGAAAACGATGCTATAGAAGTGGGCTACGAAACCGATAATCATAAGGAAGTGATAACTAAATTGCATTCCTTGGGCTATCCCGAGGCTACTGCCGAAAACGGTTTACTTCTTCAGTTAAAAAGCTACACCAGTTGCATGGTGGGGAAAATGAATAATCTTTAATCTAAATCAATATGAACATCGAAAAAATCATCAAAGAAAAACAAGGTACAATCGTAGATGTGCGTACCCCCGCCGAATTTGCAGGCGGACATGCTGAAGGCTCAATCAATATTCCATTGAATGAAATAACTGCACGCATGGAGGAAATCAAAACCCTGAAAACGCCCTTAGTGCTATGCTGTGCATCGGGCGGACGAAGCAGTCAGGTGCATGGATACCTTGCCCAACAAGGGATTGAATGCTGCAACGCCGGTTCGTGGTTAGACGTAAATTACTTTCAAGCTCAAACAGTTTAAATCCCATGATAGCTCTTATCAAACAACTCTTCGGCCTTGGTCCCCAGGTGGATTACGCCGACTTACTAAAAAAAGGTGCCATAATCGTTGATGTTCGCACCCGTGCCGAATATCAGCAAGGCCATATTAAGGGTTCGCAAAACATCCCCTTGAACAACCTTTCGAATCATTATTCCAAGCTGAAAAAGGACAAGACAATCATCACCTGCTGTGCGTCGGGGATGCGGAGTGCACAAGCAAAGAATATTTTGAAGGCGAACGGCTATTCGGAAGTGTATAACGGAGGCGGTTGGACAAGCCTTCAAGCTAAAATCAAATAAAAATGCTTAACAGAATCCTTAGCGGCTGGACCATTACCCGTGTACTTTATGTGGCAATGGGAACTTTCGTCATTGTTGAATCTATTATGGATAAACAATGGCTGGGCATGGCCCTTGGCGGATATTTTGCCGCTATGGGCTTGTTTGCCTTTGGTTGTGCTGCCGGAAATTGTTATTCGCCCACGAACCAAACCTCCAAGCTTGATGCATCGGCCGGAACTGCTGATATTGAGTTTGAAGAAATAAAAATCAAATAAAATGGAACCGCATTATTACACCGTTGACCTCAGTTGGTACAGCGACCGTCAAGGCGAACTATCATCGCCGGAATTGCAAACAAAAATAGCCGTTGCCACCCCGCCCCAGTTCCCCAAGGGTATGGAGGGAATTTGGTCGCCGGAGCATTTGCTTACTGCTGCCGTGAATTCTTGCTATATGACCACCTTTTTGGCCATAGCCGAAAATTCTCGTCTCGAATTCGAGAATTTTTCCTGCACGGCAAAAGGAAAACTCGAACAAGTGGAAGGCAAATTCCTGATGACAGAAGTATTGCTTTCACCGATTCTAAAAATAAAGAACGAGGCAGATAGAGAAAAGGCCGATCGCATTTTGATGAAATCGGAAGCGGCTTGTTTAATATCCAATTCCATAAAAAGTAAGGTATCTTTACAAATTCAAATAACCTGTTAAGTCATGGCCAACTTCAACGAAATAATCAACAGCCCTAAGCCCACCTTGGTAGATTTTTCTGCCGAATGGTGCGGCCCCTGCAAAATGATGAAACCCATTTTAGATGAACTTAAATCAGCGGTGGGCGACAAGGCGACCATTCTCAAGATTGACATTGATAAAAATCCCCAAGCTTCGGCGGTCTATCAAATTCAGAGCGTTCCCACCCTTATTTTGTTTAAAGATGGGAAGATTCTGTGGCGACAATCTGGCGTGGTGCAAGCCCGCAACTTGGAACAGCTAATTCAACAACACAGTTAAGATGCTTAAAGATATTGCCTATTCGGTGCTTTGGAACAAGTGCCCCGCTTGCCACCAAACACCGGTATTCCGGAATCCAAACCCCTATAATCTGTCTGATATTCTGGATATGAATACCACATGCAGTTGCTGCCACGAAAACTACGAGAAAGAGCCCGGCTTTTTCTACGGAGCCATGTATGTGAGCTATGCTCTAACGGTGGGTTGGTTTCTCATTACTTGGTTGTTTTATTTGGCATTTCTCGACATAGAAATGTGGCAATATTTAGTGTTTGCCATTTCCACCATCTTGCTGTTTTTTCCGCTCACGTTCCGTTTGTCCCGCCTTATATGGCTCAATTTCTTTATTCGGTTCGATGCCAATAAAGCCAAACCTACAATCATTTAATTTCTTCAAAATTTATGAAAATCAAAAACCTATCCTTATCATTTCTTACCATCGGCATGCTGCTGTTCAACGCATGTTCTAATGGGCAATCGCAAAACAGTAAAACCAACCTTTCGGCAACCGAATTTGCCGATATGGTGCAAGCCAACCCTGCCGCACCGCTGCTCGATGTGCGAACACCTGAGGAATTCTCGAAGGGGCATTTGGTTTACGCCAAAAACGTGGATTGGAACGGGTCGGATTTCGACAAGCAAACGGCTTCTTTGGATAAAGAAAAACCCGTTTTTGTGTATTGCCTTGCCGGTAGCCGCAGTGCATCGGCGGCCAGCAAATTGCGTTCGCAGGGGTTTAAAACCGTGTATGAATTAAATGGTGGGATAATGAAATGGCGAGGAGCTAACCTACCCGAAACCACCGATAACCTAGTGCGACCCTTGGGCATGACCGTAGAACAATTCAACACCCAAACCACTTCCGATAAAATTGTATTGGTTGATTTCTATGCCGACTGGTGTGGCCCTTGCAAAAAAATGAAGCCTTACCTCGATGAAATTTCAAAAGATATGGCCGATAAAGTGATTGTGCTTCGCATAAATGCCGACGATAACCAAAACCTCTGCAAGAGCCTGAAAATTGATGCCCTACCGGTGCTGCAAGTGTATAAGCAAGGCAAGCAAACTTGGAATAATGTCGGCTTTATTGAAAAGCCTGCGGTGTTGCATGCTTTGCAATAAAGCTGACATAAAATCCTAAAGGTTTCAGCCTAAAAGAACCGTTTCAAGGTGAACTCACCGTCTTGGTCGGTGTCGTTTCGTACAATAAAGTAACGGTAGCCGTTATTCATTACCTGACTGCCCATGCAAGTGCTTTGGCTATGACCGGTGATGGTGAGGTCACCACCACAAACAAGATTTGAAATTTCGTGAATTTAGACATTTTCAAAATCACATGATTTTGAAAATGTCTATATGTTTCGTTCCAAAATCATGTGATTTTGGTAACATGTAGGTTGTTCACTTCTAAAATCACATGATTACGATAACATTGTGAAACCGTTGCAAGACACACAATCGTAAAACACACAACAAAATGTCAGCAACAAAGTCGCTTAAACCACTTAATTACAGTTAGTTTAAGTATATTTGCAAACAAACAAACCAAATGCAAAAAGCGACCAATCAACTCAGTTTTTCGGATTTAAGTATAAGTGGCCGAAAAATCAAGAAACAATTTTTCAATCAAATAGATACACT